>JANLSL010000705.1:0-1956 GCA_031362385.1 Alphaproteobacteria bacterium
TTTCAAGTGGTGCGTAAACCAGATCGGTCACCACCGCATCCGGGTGCAAAGATGCGAGATCAATTTCAAGTTTGGCCTGACCGTTCATTCCTAAGCTTGTGGCGTTGACCAGCAAACCAACATCAGACATCGCTGATCCAATTTTTTCCCACGCAATACTTTTAAGCGTTGGGCCGCGTTCTTTCGCAAGTGTCTGGCTGCGGGCAGCCGTGCGGTTGGCAATGCGGATTTCGGCACACCCTGCGTCTTGAAGTGCGGCGCACACCGCACGTGCAGCGCCCCCCGCCCCCAGCACAAGGCTGGGTCGGCCTTTGAGATCAAGGCCCGCATGGCCCTGGCGTAGATTTTCGAGAAATCCAAACGCGTCAGTATTAGTGCCGCGCAGGCGGCCATCGGGCAGAACAAACACCGTGTTGATTGCTCCGATGGCTTTGGCAACGTCAGTGACCTCATCGACCAGCGCAAGGGCGGTTTCTTTGTGCGGCACGGTCAGGTTGACACCGGCAAAACCAAGGGCAGGCAACGATTTTAGGGCCTGGGCTAAATGCTCTGGCTTCACCGCCATGGGTACGTAAGTACCATCAATATGATGTTCGCGCAGCCAATAGCCGTGCAGGGCCGGTGACTTCGAGTGGCCCACGGGCCAGCCCATGACGCCAGCTTTTTTTGCGTGTCCAGAAAGTGTGTGTGCGGGTGGGGCCATGGCTTGTTTTAAGTTTCGATCGCCCGATGTTCGCGCAGAAAGCCCAACAGAGGAAGCAGCGGCAGACCCAGAATTGAAAAGAAGTCGCCGTAAATGACATTGAAAAGCTGGGCGCCCTGGCCTTCAAGTTGGTAGCCGCCCACTGACAACAGCGCGGTTTGTCCAACTTTTTCTAAATAGTCATCAAGAAACGCATCGGAAAAATTTCGCATATCAAGGTCGGCACGGTCCGCATGATGCCAGATGCGCATGCCACCTTGAGCAACCACCATGCTGTTGAACAAGCTGTGGCGCTTGCCGCGCAATGCGCGCAGTTGTGTACGCGCCGTTGAAAGGTCTTTGGGTTTATCAAACCACACCCCGACACAATCGAGCATCTGATCACAACCAATGACCAATGCCGATGGGTGTGCTACCGAAATTTTCACGGCTTTCATTTCAGCCAGAATTTCAGCGCAAGCCGCCGCTGTGCCGCTGTTGGCCGCAACTGTTGTTTTGGTTGAATGCTCATCAACATCAGGCGAGGTTTGCGTAAAGATAACGCCTGCATTGGTCAAAACCTGCGCCCGGCTTTTGCTGCCAGAGGCCAGAATTAGTTTTTTGTTTTGGGTGCTCATGAGTTTACGGCGTGGCGCTGATTGTAGAGTTGAATAATGCTGGCGGCGGTTTCTTCGATTGAGCGGCGCGTCACGTCGATCACTGGCCAGCCATGTTTTGTAAACAGCCGACGCGATTCGGCAACTTCCTCGCGCACCAGATCAACATCGGCGTAACTCTCGCCCTTGGTTTCATTCATAATGCGTAAGCGACTTTGACGAATATCGCTGAGACTTTTGGGCTCGCGCGTCAGACCAACACACAAGGGGCGTGTGGCGTTGAGAATATATTCCGGCACCACAAGCCCTGGAACGAGCGGGATGTTGGCGACTTTAAATCCGCGGTTGGCAAGATACATGCACGTTGGTGTTTTTGATGTGCGCGAGACGCCAAGTAAAATGATATCTGAATCAACCATCGTTTCCATCGACTGGCCATCGTCGTGTTGCATGGTGAAGTGCATGGCATCGATGCGATGAAAATAATCATCATCAAGCACGTGCTGGCGGCCAATTTCGCTTGATGCTTCGCGTTTGAAATATCGCCCGAGGGCTTGCATGACAGGATCAAGCGCAGAAACCGCAGGGATTTTCATGTCGCGGCACGCGCGCTCGAGCAACCCGCGCACTTCTGAGTTCAGCAGTGTGTAAATCACC
>JANLSL010000022.1:0-3450 GCA_031362385.1 Alphaproteobacteria bacterium
CCTGATGGCCGTTAAATTTTGGGGCGGCGGTTAAACCATGGGCGGGCGGTTTCACATTGCCCCGCCAATCGATACAGCGTTGCCTCGTCACCACTGCGCCCGGCGAACATGACGCCAATCGGCATTCCCTCAGGCGACCAATGGAGCGGCACCGACATCGCCGGTTGACCACAAATATTGGCCAGAGCAGTGAAGGGCCCAAAGGCCGATACTTCGCGTACATAGTCATCGAAATTCGCAGGCGATAAACTGAGCACGCCCAGCTTCACAGGCGGCTTAGCCAGCGTGGGCGACAAAATAACGTCATATGACTTTTGAAACTCTGCCATCGCCCGACCAGCTGCATCAAACGAAGCCCTCGCGTTGGCATAGGAAACCGCATCGGTTTTTTTGCCCTGCTGATAGAAAAACCATGTCACGGGTTCAACATCATCAGGCGTGACTGCGCGCCGCAGACGGGCGGCACGGGCATCCAGGTCGCGCACCACCGACACGCCCAATGTGGCTAACATTCCTGCATTGATTGCGGCGTGATCGATGGGTGGTTGCTTTTCCTCGACCCGGTGACCGAGCTCTTCACACAACTTGGCAGCATCGCGCGCCGCAGCAATACACTCAGGGTCCACCGCACTACCTGAGGTGGGTGCTAGCATCAATGCAATACGCAATTTGCCCGGATCAGCCCCGACTTCTTTCAGGAATGGCCGCACCGGCGGCAAGGTGGCGTAGGGGTCACCCACGTCTGCACCAGCGCTGGCATCAAGCAGGGCGGCATTATCACGCACGCTGCGGGTGATGGCATGAATGGTGCTCAGTCCATTCCATCCCTCAAATGAGAGCGGGCCCTTGGGTGTGCGCGCGCGGGAGGGCTTGAGGCCAAATACACCGCAACACGATGCTGGCGTGCGAATAGAACCGGCCCCATCGCTGGCATTGGCCATGGGCACGATGCTGGAGGCCACCGCCGCCGCCGCCCCACCTGATGAACCGCCAACTGTACGCTCTAAGTTCCAGGGGTTATGCGTCTGACCGTGGGGAATGGATTCAGTCGTGCCCGTAAGGCCAAGCTCAGGCGTGGTCGTTTTACCAAAAATAACCAACCCGGCGTTTTTGTAGCGGGTGACTAAAGTGCTATCGACTTTAGCGACATCATCTTGAAAGAATTTACTTCCTGAACCGGTGGCAACGCCTGCCACATGAACGCTAAGGTCTTTCAATAAAAATGGCACGCCGGTGAACGCACCCTTGGGCAAACCATCGGCAATTTGTTTGCGGCCATAATCGTAGAGCTTGGCGGCGATACAATTGACTTTGCCGTTGGTGGCTTCCAAGCGCTCGATGGCGGCTTCCAACAATTCGCGCGGCTCAACATCGCCTTTGGCGACAAGTTGCGCTAATCCCAACCCGTCGTAGGCCACATATTGATCGGCCGGAATTTTTCCCTTCGGTGCCGCAGCATAGCCTGCACGCGCAAACGGCAATGCAGCAACGGCTGCTGCCGTGCCGATCACACGGCGTCGATGAAGCCTCTCGGCCATACGTTCGTCCTCTGCCCCTCGCGAGGCGGGGAGTATAGCGAGGGTCTGGGGTTTTGGCGCGGGTTTTGGCGGAAAGGTTAACGTGGCAAGTTGAGTGTGGCCCCGTGGCGGCGGCGAACAACCAATAGCCACGCCAAAGCCGGTGCAATCAGTGCCAGATTGAGCAATCCGTGCTGCAATGTCGGGCCTAATCCGGGAAACGGCGGTGCCGAAAAACCGAACCCGAATTCCAGTTCTCCCGGAGATGCCATGTCTGGAGGCGGAATCACCGACATATTGGCGCACGCACCCACAAACGAAATGAGAGCCACACCGACCATTAGCCAATTCGGATGGGTGCGTTGACGAATGGCGGTGGCAACAAATCCCAAGCCGACCAAAATCGGCAGCCCGTTACCGACAAACCAGCAGTAAGCTTGGCCAATCTCGTGGAGATTCCTTGAGGAAATAATTGCCGCCTTGCCGATGGTCAGATTCAATACCCAGATACACGCACCGATAACCAAGACGGCCAGAACATAAGACGTCAGTAAAGCAACTGCAGGTCCCGCGCCATAAAATGGAACCGGATAGCGCGCGCCTAAGGTTTTCAAATCCTCACGCGCCAGCATCTCAGCGGCCAGGGCGTCTTGCGTCCCCAGTTGCGCCAATGCAGCTTCAGGCGAAGCGCCAGATCGCGTCAAATCGTCGGCATGATCACGCAGTTCGGCGATATATCGCCGCACATGCTTTGGGGCGATACCCCCGCGCAGGAGTGTTTCAGATAAGTCGTCGAAGTGCATGCAAAGCTCCTGTCGTGCTATCTGTGAACGGCGGTGGGAGCTGTTGACCCCATCGAATAAATGCGCGCGCAGTGTTCGCCATCAAACCGTGAGGCGCATTTTGTGTTGGCAGGCTTGCTGTCGGCGTAGCTGGCCATTTTGAAATCGAAGCCACTCATGACGCCTTGCGCGAGGCATATAATATTTATGCCGCCGTTGACGCATGGGATCAGCTTGGGCGACTTATCAAAAGCCAGATCGTGTTCAAATTTGCGGGCAAGGTCTTTTTCGCGCTCGGTTGGCTCACGCTTGGGCAAGGCTGCGGTGTGCAGGCCCCATTGGACTTTGTCGCAATTGCGTTGATCGCCCGTCCACAGCTTTCCGTCGTCCAACGCCCCGCACCACACATACGACCGCAGCGCCGTGAGGCCTTGGTCGGGGAGCGGTGTTGTTGCGAGCGGCGGCTGTATTAGCACAGCGTTGGATGGCGCTGAGGAGCGTGTGAGTAAGCGCGCTGAAGGTTTAAGGGGCCTGCTCACGGCGGCCTTCGGTTGTTCGATCTTGGGTGTGGCCAATACCAGCCAGGTGATTTCTTCTGTGGCGGGTTGAGGTGACCAAACGCGCCATACCGCAGGCGTCAGCAGCAAGTAACCCATCGCGCCATGCAAAGCCAAAATGGCAAGCGCAAACGCCGCATGACGCGTCGCGCGTTTTGGTTCATGGCGACGTGCAGATACGAACGCCACGATTGCTAATACTCAAACCGTAAGCGAGGCATAGGCACCTCCGTTCAGGGTTGTGGCAATCACATCGTTCAATTTTGTCCAATTTGTGACCAATGTGCTCAGCCGCCTTTGGCCGGCGGGCGTGACCGTATAATAAACCCGCGTGCGACCACTCACCGCCTTGCGGCGTGATTTGAGTGCGCCATCTTTTTCCAGCCCGTGCAGCACCGGGTACACCACCCCTTCTCCCAATGTAATGGCATCGCGCGTGGTGGTGCGGATGGCCTGCACCAGCTCGTAGCCATACATCTCGCGGTCTTTCAGAAGCCGCAAAATCAGTAGCTCGGGCACACCGTTCATGAAGTTAGGGTTAGTGGTGCGTGGCATATATTGTTACCTCGTGGTTCAAGGCATTATACCTTGAAC
>JANLSL010000040.1:0-10842 GCA_031362385.1 Alphaproteobacteria bacterium
ACCGATGGTCGCCCTGCTGCTCTGGAAGAATTGAAAATCGGCCACGTCGTGCAGGGCACTGCGCGTATGAAGGGCAACAAGCTTTATCTTGATACGCTCGAAATGCAGCACGCCGTGACCGGGCCAATTGAAAGCATCGACCACGACAAACAAACGCTGACCGTGTTGGGACAAAAAGTCCGCGCCAATCTTTCCGGCGATAAGACCGCTATCGAGTCGTTCAAGACGCTCACCACGGGCGATATGGTCAGCGTCTCAGGCTTGCGTCAGGCCGATGGCATTGTTGTCGCCACACGCATTGACCAACAACCCGATGATGGCCGCGTGATCGTGCGCGGTCGTGCACAGAATGTATCTGCGGCGAGCATCATGGTCGGCGGATTGACCGTACCCATGAGCAAAGAAACCATCATCGCGCCGGTTAAAGATGGTGGGCGTGTGTTCGTGTCGGGTCGCATGATCAATGGCCAGTTTGTGGCTGATGTCGTCGTCGGCTCAAGCCCACTGCCCTTTGGTACCGGTGTGAGGGATGTGTCGGTCGAGGCCTATACACCTCAAACAGCGCCAGGTGCCGGTATGACGATTGAAGGCATTGCAGTTGATGGTGCAGCACTTCCCGCAGGCACTGCGGCTGGTGACCGTGTGGTCATCACCGGTCAAATCAGCGGCGCTGATCGCATTACCGCCACGGCCATCGATAAGGTGCGCACTTTCGTGACCATTATGAAAGCGCGCGGCTCGTTACGCCCCGCGTCAATTCGCCCCGACAACAATTCACGGCCCGAACGCATGGCACCGCCACGCCCTGAGCGTACACCCGAACGCCCCAACCGCGAGCGGCCTGAGCGCGAACGCCCTGAAGGCGTACCGATGGTTTAAAGCATCGCGCCGAAAAGTGGCCTTCCGGTTTTCGGCAAAAGCGATGCTCCAACAAATATTAGTTGGTTAAGCGTTTAAAGCGCTTTGAGTTCGCTTTCTGACAAGAAGCACAATGCTTCGATTTTATTGCCGTCGTGATCTTTCAAAAATGCTGCGTAGTAGTTGGGTGTATATTCGCGCCTAATCCCTGGTGGGCCATCGTCAACCCCACCCTGCTTTAGGCCTGCCGCATAAAACGCATCAACCGCCGCAGCGGTCGGGGCATTAAAACATATATGCACCCCATTGCCTGGGCTTGGTGGCTTTTCATCAAAAGGCGTCTGCGCCCAAAATGTTGGGAACTTTTCGCCCCATGAATTCGCGTTTGGGCTACTCATAATACGCTTGTATCCCAACGGGCTCAGCACCGCGTCATAAAACGCCCCGGCTTTGGCGACATCTTTTACGCCGACTGAGACATGGCTGATCATGGGGAGTGATGTCATTTGCGCCTCGTTTATTTTGAAATTGGAAATGGCATCAAGCTGGGGCTAAATCGATAGGTGAAGGTTATCCCGCCGCCAGCTTGTGGGCTGTTGCTGGAAAAACCCTTCACCGCATAAAGATTGAACGACCACGCATCTGTAAAACGATAACTGAGATAAGCCGTACCTTCTTGCGGGTCAACAGAAGTGCGCCGCGCACTTTGGCGATAGTCGAACACCACGCCCGTCGCAACCCTGTCATCCCAAGCGTATTGAACACCCAAGCTGCCAAAGAATACGTTCCTGAGTTTCAAGCTGTTAGGCACCCCGTTCACTTTATATCCCAGCGTTGCAAATGGCATGACCGCGCCAACGGCAGCCGCACCATCGGCTTGAACCGCTCCGTCAAGCTTGCCGGTACCGAGGCCTTTTGTGAAACTTGCCGTTGGTAATTTAGCACGCGCCGTCAAATCGATGTAAATGCCGCGGTCATACAGCCGCTCGATACTATAGGCGGCAGAGACAGTGGTATCGGAAAACCCTGAAACATTGCGGCTGATGCCTGGCTTAGCTGCCGCCACACCCGCACCATCCAGAATCAATGCTGGGCCGACAACAGACAGCCAGCCGCTGGAAACCTTAAACGTAAATGGGCCACGTGCCGTTTGCAAAGTGACGGGCACAAAGGCGATTTCAGTGATTTCAGCCTCACCAAATTTGCCCGCACTATAGTCGAAACCAGAGGTCATCCGGGACGACCAGAAGAAATCACCGAAAGAATCCTGTGCGCGTGCAGCAAAGCTCAGCGAACACGCAACAATACCAATGGATACATCAAGGCGTCTGAAAATCATGGGTCAGTATACCAGCCACCGCACCAATCGCGCTAACACAGAAGCGCCCTGAGATATTAGTTTGGAATCTTGGGTTTGGAATCTTGCTCGGGGCCCATCAGGACCGATAAGCTATGGATATGAAAAAAGCACTTGGCCTTTTGTTCATCGTTTCAGTCTTCCAGGCCTCCCTCAGCGCCAGCCCGGTTCATGCTGCCCAAACCGTGCGCATTGGGCTTTCGTCCCTGCCGCCGGGCAACGGCAACCCCTTTACGCAAAGCTCGCGTACATCGTGGTATGTCTGGCGGGCATTCTTCGACACCTTGACGCAGCTTGGGCCAGCCATGGCCCCGGTTCCAGCCTTAGCGGTAAGTTGGAAAAATATAAACCCAAACACTTGGGTCTTTAACCTGCGGCCGAAGACCAGCTTCTCGAACGGCGAACTGTTTAATGCCGAGGCCGTGATTGCAACAGTCAAATACCTGCAAAGCCCGCAAGGGCGCACTGAAACAATTGCCAAAGAGTCGGAAAACATTGTGGGTCTGCGCGCCCTTGATGCGCTAACCCTCGAAGTCACCACCAAACAACCCGACCCCCTGTTGCCACGCACCGTGGCAGCGCTGCCCATCGTTCCGCCCGCCTACTGGGCGAAGGTCGGCCGCGAAGGTTTTGCGCAGGCACCGATCGGCACAGGATCTTTTGTGGTCGAGACCTGGGGGCAGGCGCGACTTGCGCTGAAAGCTAATCCGCAGTCATGGCGCGCACCAAAATCAGAGAAGGTTGAAATTGTTGCACTCCCCGAGACCTCAAGCCGGGTGCAGGCGCTTTTGTCTCAACGCATTGAGTTAGCCTCTGAGATTGGGCCCGAGGATATCGACGCCCTCGAGGCTGATGGATTCAAATATTACCAACGCCCAGCCAGCTCTGTTGAAGTCATCGCGCTCAATGTGTTGATCGATAGCCCGTTGAAAGACGTGCGGGTACGCCAAGCGCTCAATTACGCGGTTGACCGTGAAACCATCGCAAAAACGATTATGCATGGCCTTGTCCCACCTGGCACACAAACCACAGCGCGCGCCAACCCCGAATATGACACATCACTGGTGGCGTACCCCTACGATCCTGCGAAAGCGAAAGCCTTGCTGACCGAGGCTGGATACCCCAACGGCTTTTCATTCGTGTTTGAGATGAGCAGTGGCACAACTGGCAGTCATTACTCCAGCATGATGCAAAAAGTGGCCGATGATTTGGCTAAGGTTAGCGTGAAAATGGACGTGCGCCCCATCCCCTGGTCGCAATATGTGCGCGGTGTATTGCAGGGTGAATGGAAAAGCCAAGCCTTCGGGTTTGAATACGAGATGATGCCGACGGGCGAAACCTTACGCCCATTCCGTTTACATTCATGCACGTGGTTACATCCGTGGTATTGCGACCCCAGCCTGACACCAGTGATTGCCGAAGCCAAAAGCACCTTCAACCCGGCGCGGCGGTTGGAACTCGTTCACCGTATTTTGCGTGAATACCGCGACAAAGCCGCAGCGCTTATTTTAATGGAGCCGATGGGCCTGGACGGGCTGAGCCCAAAGCTACAAGGCTATAACCAAATGAATGGCATTATCCCGTATCAGGATCTCGTTGTCGCAAAATGAAGATCGTCGCTATCTTTGCAGCAGTTATAGGCGTCCTCGTATTGGCGCTTGGACATAGCGTTGCGGCGGAAAAAACTTTGCGCCTTGGCACAACTGCCTTGCCGCCCGCGAAGGGCAATCCCTACGCCAGCACATCCACCACAACTTATATTTTCTTTACAGCACTCTTTGATTCGCTAACACAAATTGATGATCAAGGCGTTGTGCACCCTTGGTTGGCGCTGGAGTGGTCGCCACTGAACACCACAACCTGGCGTCTTAAGTTGCGCCCCAATGTTACTTTCTCCAACGGCGAAGTTTTTGATGCATTTGCGGTAAAGACGACGTTCGATTTTCTTCTCAGTCCCGCTGCGATCACGCAAACTGTCGCTCGCGACATTGATTTCATTTCCGATGTAAATGTGATTGATGCATTAACTGTTGAGATCATTACGAAATCACCCAACATCATGCTGCCCCGCTACTTGGCAGGCGTAAATATCGTCGCCCCTAAGCACTTCATTACATTAGGCCTTGAGGGGTTCTCTCAGGCTCCGATCGGCAGCGGGCCCTTCAAAGTCGAAAGCTGGAGCTCTGAAAAAGTTCTGTTGTCGGCATTTACCAAATCGTGGCGCGCGCCCAAAGTCGACAAACTTGAAGTCCTGGCATTGCCCGATGCGGTCACACGAATTCAAGCCCTAGAATCGGAACGCGTGGATGTTGCTACGAACTTGAATACCGATGATATCGCGCGCCTTGCCGCAACCGGGAAACGAGTTCATCGACGCAACCCGACGCGCGTGATGGTGTTGAGTTTTGATGCCGTCAGGCAAGGCTCGCCTTTCAAAGACGAGCGCGTCCGCCAAGCCATGAATTATGCAGTAAATCGCGAGGCCATCGTCAAAAGCCTTTTAGGAGGCCTGACTGAACCAGCCAGCCAACCTGCTGCACCCTCAGCCGTAGGCCACATCGCAAGTCTTAAGCCTTATCCCTTCGATCCGGCCAAGGCGCGCGCTTTGCTGAAAGAGGCTGGCTATGAAAACGGATTTCGTTTCACGATGGAGTTTCCAGGCGGCCAAATGGCAAACGATGCCGCCATCGCCCAACAAGTTGCCGCAGATCTGGCGGCCATTGGTGTCAGGGCCGACATTAATGAAATTACCTTCCAAGTGGCCATCCGCTATATGGCGCAAGGCAATTGGAAGGGATTGGCTTTGTTCACTGATTTCGCTACAGCGCCGTCGCTCGACATGATGCGCGCCTTCACCCGCCATTCTTGCGCATGGACCGCCCCTTGGTTTTGCGATCCTACAATTCAGGCGAAAATTTCTGAGGCTGACGCTTCGTTTGACCTCGGCCAGCGTACGAAATTGACACAAGAGATTGTACGCTATTACCGTGATACAGCAGCAAGCTTGTTTCTCTATCCTGCCGTCAGTCTTGACGGATTGTCAGAGCGCGTGACCCAATGGCAGCCCTGGAACGATAACTTTATGTATCACTTGGCTGATTTGAAAAGCGCCTCTTAGCCCAGGTTTAAGCCTTGCGCGCGGTGCGTTCTGCGGCCAAGCGCGCCATCGCCCGTAAATCGACTGGCCCTTCCATCAGATGAAAAAACCGCCAACCCTCAGGCTTTTGCCGCAACAACGCTGTCACCCGCACATCGGCGGCAATTGGTTTGCGCTTAACGCTGGCTGGGCCCGCCAGTGTGGCAACCCAACGCATATCATAGGTGGCAAGGGCAATGCCCGGTGCAATCAATCTGACGTAATGGTTTGCTGAACGCGACTTCAAACTTTCCATAATCACCCGCGACTGAGACCAATAGGCGTTAATTGCCGCCCACCCGATCAAGGGATGGCTTTCTTCTTCAGGCATTAGCAATGGGCTTGGATCGTCCTGATCCCACAGAGATCGCTTGCCCTCGAAGTTCATGCCTTCGGAATAACCGACATAGTGCTCAATAAGCGCTGCAATTTCTTGCGTGAGTGTGTTCATGGCGTAACAGGACCAACGAAAGACCGCTGTGAAATGTTGTTCAAGCCTTCTATTGCAATATCTTCGTAATAGGCTTGGAGCTCTAGCAACGGTGCCAGGGGCGCTTCGGCATAGTGAAAAATTCTCCAGCCCTTCTCGCTTTGGCGCATAACCATAGTGACGCGGACCTGATCGCCGATCGGGTGTGGTTGATCATGGTGCTGGCCAACCGGCCTCTCGGACCGGGTCAGTTCAAAAAATACCAAGCCCACATCGGGCGCTAATCTTCGGCACTGAAGGTGGTGCGCGCGATAGCCGATCTCGGCGGCATTTAAACAGCGGCGCTGGATTAAACCGACGACCGCAGAGCCCAATGATGGCTCAGCACTGCCCGCCGGCAGATACCAACTTGCAGTATCTGAGACATCCCACAGCGCGATGATGCGCGCAGCACTTCGTTGTTCCCAGGCGGTTGCCCACGCCATGACGACATCAACAAGTGCAGTGACATCATCAGATGACATTTTAATCAGCTAACTCGATTTGTTCGTAACGAATCACGGTATGGGCGATAGCGTAGTTTTTCACGCGTGGAGCCAGCCCCTCGAACATCGCTACTTCATGAAGCCAAATCACCGGCGCATCATCATGATACGCGGCCATAATTTCTTGGGTTAGTTTGCGCCGTTCGTCTAAGTTCCCAATCGAATAGGCTTTCAAAATTTTATCCGTCTGGGGTTTATCGCAGTACCACGGATGACGATTGATGCAAGAATGTAAGCGTACCGAGCGCAAGGCATCGAGCATGCGCTCGGATGAAAAATTCATCCCAAAAGCTTCGCCCTCCCATTCGCCTTGCTGTACGCCACGCAAAAGTTGCGGCACGGTGATCGTCCGCAGAGTCATGGTTACGCCAATGCGCGCAAGATCTGCTGAAACCTGCTGATACGTTTCAGGCAGCGCTGCGCCACCGCCATTGGTTACCTCGGCAGTGAACGAAAAGCCGTTAGCAAAACCAGCTTCCGCCAGCAGTGCCTTGGCTTTTGCGGGGTCATAAGGATACGGTTTGACATCAGGATTATAGCCAAAGCCGCTTTTGGTAGTTGGCTGGCTGGCAGGTTGGGTCATACCTCCCAGAAAGGCTTTAATATAACCTTCCTTATCGAGCGCGTAATTCAAAGCTTGCCTGACGCGCTTGTCGAGCAATGGATGGCCGGGGGGCAGGCGCGTCAGAATAAAAGTTACGCCAAGTGTGCTGGTGACATAACTGACATTCATCCGCGCGCCAGCCTCTTCAAGCTGTGCGATATTGTCGTACCCCAAGGCGATACCGATATCGATTTGGTTAGATTGCAGTGCTTGAACGCGTGTTGACGTCTCTGGAAGTGCGATCAGCTCTAGTGCATCGACCTTGGGGGCGCGCCACGATTCTTTAAACGCAGTCAGTTCGATTTTAGCATCACCCCAATTCACGACCTTAAAGGGCCCCGTGCCAATTGGTGCATCGGCAAAGCCTTGCTGGCCTAAACGCTGAAATTGACCGGGCTCGACGATCAACAACTGCTCAAGCGCGGCGGGCATCAGCGGCTCTGGCCGGTTCGTATAAATCAATACACTGTGAGAGCCCTCGGCGGCGGCTGACTTAATGCCAACCAACTCGCGCGCAATAACATCAACAATCGCATTCGGGCGGGTCAGATATGTGATGGCGGAAACCACAGCATCGGCTGTGAACGGCACACCATTCGAGAATGTGACACCTTCGCGTAATTTAAAACGCCACGTTAGTTCATCCACTTGTTCCCATGACGTTGCGAGATAGGGTTCGACCTTCCCGTCGTCGGTTACAAAGGTGAGGCCATCAAAAATGGCGCGGTAGGCATAAATGGTTGGGATGCCCGATGAGTTATACGGATATCCACGGTCGGGAGGTAACGTCATCAGCCCCACACGTAAGGTTTTGATTTTGGCTGGTGACGCCGGTGTTGTCGTATTTAGGCCATCTCCGCGGCCAAACAAAAGAAATCCAGCGCCAGCAATTATGATAATTGCCAAGGCCGAGAGAAATAATTTACGCATCAATCACCCGATAAAAATACAACTCTCAAACTCAGATTTTAGCAAGTTCTTGGCGCAACTCAGCGATGAGTGTGCCCGATTGATCAAGATGCCGAGCTTCCTCATCAAGGATTTGTTTAAACGCCAATTTTTTCAGTACCAGCACATCAACCTCAAGTGCGGCCCCTTCGATGTGGGCCGCATCTATGACGATATCCATGAGGCGTTCGGCCGCATGTAAACGGCCCCACAGATAATCATTCTGCCGGTAGGCGAGGCTGAAAAACGCACCAAAATGATAGAATTGAACGCCTTTCAAAGTGGCATCCGCACCACCTTTGCGCAGCGATTGCGAATCATCCGGGCTCATACGATCAACACGAATTTCATCAAATTCGTTAAGGTCGCGCCAGTTGGTTGTTGAGAACGTCAAGACATCCCAAACCGCAAAGCCAATGTAGTGCTCAAGCAATTCACGCCGCACGGTTTGGGGCAATGTTCCACCCCCTGCTCCATCAATCAGCGCGACAATGAGCTCATCGGTGCGTGAATTATAGCTTTCCAGCGCCATGTCATCGCCAAGCGCTGCCAAGCCCTCAGTGATCGTTTTGGCATGGATCTCGACCGATGCTGGATTTTTCTCATCCGCCGCCGACAAGCTGGCGATCATGTCTTTGATCTTGGCAATAGTGGCATTGCTCAAAGTGCCCTTGCCGTCTGAACCGGCAATACCGCGCGCTGACAGTGGCTGCAAAAACCCAAGCGCGTCGTAAAGCCCAGCTTTAATGCGGTCCAATCTTTCAGGTTTAATATCGCGAAACTCAGGTTCATTCAGCTTGGTATAGAATTGATTGACAGCGCGAATAACGAAACGCACGCGCCGCTGCCGATAACGAATATCGAATCGCAGTAAAAATCTCACCCACGTCGCCAATGTCCCAGCATTGGGATCGATCGGTTTCAACAAATCATCATTTCCTGGCGCAGCGCCAGTATAAGCTGCCCAATGCTGCGCTAAGGAGAGAATACGTGTCGCCTCGATGCTTTCACGCGCATAGCCGCAGATTTCAGCAATCAAGTACGCAACATCTTCCAATACCGCACCAAGCTTCAGGCGCAGATAGCCCTCGTAGGCAAAGCCAGTCTCGGCCCGCGCAATGGTATTGGCTTTTTCACGAAACTGGCCGAGTTGTTCGCCGGTGATGAGTTTATCAAGTGCATCCCCAGCAATGGTTGATGATATTGACCGAATGTGAACGCGCGCGCTGTCAACAATGGTTTGCAGGCGTTTGACTTCTTTGTTGTAGCCATTCACCCACGCGAGGTCGTCATGTACCGGCTCATTGCGCGGAATATCAGATAGCGCACCCTTCCACGTCTCAAACCAACCAGGGGGGCGGGTACGCTGACGTCGATTGGCCGTACGCGGATGTGGATCAATATACAAAAGCCTGCGATCAACGTGACGATAGGCCGGGCGGCCCGCGATGGCCGCAATCGCTTGCGCAAATGGTTTATTATTCAGAACACTGCCGTCGATGAATGAGGCATCGGCAGGGTTTAAACCCGCAGCCATGTAGGGGCGAAAATTGGTAGAGAGAAAGTCGGCGCGTGTTGCCCACCCTAAGCCACGGTCGGCAAGAAACCGATCAATTTCACTAAACTGCATGGGGGGGAATGCGCCTGGAAACGACGATGTCGCGCGCGAAGCAAAAGTTAGAGCGGCCAAGTCATCCCGGGCAAAGTTCGATTGCTCGGTATTTTTGGGCCAGTGCCGATAGGAAAACTTGAAATTTTGACGATGTTCGCGGTCATGCACGATGGGCGGGTTGTGAATCGGTGTATCGGTGACATAGCCGTAGAAGTCAGTCACCGTGACAAAGAGGTCGAGCGATAAACCCGCAGGCACCAGCGAGCTGCCAAATTGCGCAGGATCGCCCATAGAGGAAAACCCATCAAAAAGAACTTTTGTCAGATTGTAACCATCAAAGGGCGGCTTGAACCACCGTGAGCGTAAAAACATCGAGACGTTTTTGCGCATCTCGCGATTGCCACCAAAATCTTTGCGGTAGCGCCACAAGAACCACCACACGAAGGGCCGAAAATACCACTTGCGCCAGCGCCCCGCCTTAACGTGCTCAGGCATCAGCTCGCGCACATCAGAATGTTTCAACCAAAAATCACGCAAGGGGTCGATGTTCAGATCATGCGCTAACGCGCGCGCCAAAATAATACCGTTGATACCCCCCGCCGATGCGCCCGCGATAATGTCGACGACGATGCGCATATCGAGCGTTTTGCCAATCTCGCGCAACAGCACAAAGTAGGCTTTCTCAGTATCAGACGGATCACCACGCTCGGGTGCTGGCTCGCTGTGGCCGTGATCGGGGTCGTTGGTATTGGCATAGGCGTGATAATCACGCGAGGCGCGCACGAGCTTCAGAATCTCTTTGGTGACGCCATGCATATAAACGGCCAGCGACACGCCGCCGTAGCACACCAATGCAAAACGTAGCTCTTTTTCTTTCACAGCAACGACCCCACTGAGCGGCTCTTATTGCACCGCGGCTGCCATCATACACAAGCAGGCAGGTGCGGCGTGAGTGGGTTTATGTGAATGCTGTAAGAACCGGTGCCGGCTATTCTGCCGGTTGACGGTCGTCGTCTGAACCATAGCGTTTCGCCGGGAACGCCGTTTCGAATTCCTCGAGTTGGGTGGCCACCTTGCCCGGTGAGCCCGAGTTTTTGGCCATCAACTGATAAAATACCGGCACCACCAGCAGGGTAATAAAGCTGGCAAAGCTAACGCCGGCCACAATGACAACTCCAATAGCCTGGCGGCCTTCAGCACCGGCCCCGGAAGCCAGCACTAACGGAATTGCGCCCATAACAGTTGCAAGTGCTGTCATCACGATGGGGCGAAGACGAATGGTTGCTGCTTCCACCAATGCCTCGCGGAAGGCCATGCCTGCGTCGCGGAGCTGATTGGCAAACTCGACAATC
>JANLSL010000041.1:0-1502 GCA_031362385.1 Alphaproteobacteria bacterium
CTCCTGAGCAAAAAAAAGATGGACCACCGGATCAAATTCACTGGTGTCCGGTTTAACTCTATGAGCAGCAAATTTATGCGCTCGTCGCCCTGGGACTTGTTCCCAGGGCCCAGGGTTGAGATGCTGGGTTTATGCAGAGAAATAAACGCTTGCCACAGCGTGCCGTGATTCGAAACTCTGGGTCCTGGGAATGAATCCCAGGACGACACTGAGCGGGATGACGTAGTGTGGGTGGGCGAAAGCGGGAATCCATGAATAGCAGTTACGCTAAATTCTGCCGGTGTGGCGATCGTGCCAGCGGGCGTACATAGCCACAGCAATACCAACCACCCCCAACACCACGAACACCTTCTGAAGTGCGGGGATGTATGCGGTCATGGGGGTGATGAGGTCTTTCAACCACTCAATCTCACCCACCAGGTGCGCCGCGCCCGACGCCACGGAGGCAACCCCACTGATGGCTGAGCCCACCATCACCCGCGATTGCGACAACGGCTTTTCAGGAGACACATCTGCCGCACGGGTGCGCTGGTCATCGTCATGTCCATCATCGGACAAATACAATGCGGCTTCTGCGGCGCGACGCCGCGTCAGCCCGCGTAGTTCTTTCTTTTGGCCATCAGCCGCTGTGGCTTTGTTCCACAGTGCAAAGGCCCGTGCTGCCCCCGTTACATCACCTGCGGTGTGCAGGCGCAATACTGATGACTTTTGAAAGTTGCTAAAGCCGATGTTGAAACACAAACACACCAATGCTGAATGTTGCGCTGGTGTGGCGGTGGGGCATTTCAACCTGACCGCTGCATCAAACCGCGACAGGTCATCCATCAACATTGCTTCGGCATCGCTTTGTGAAATGGTTTGGCCAAGACCTACTGCCACACCCGTATGGCCGTAACCAATTGTCCACTTTCCGGCGGGGCACACATAAGACGTCAGTGATAAGCTTTCGAACTGCTTGATCAGCGCAATGCCTTCGGGGGTGATTTTCATTTTGCTACCCGCACGTCGCGGTCGAGGCGCTCTTTGATAGCAACCAGGGTGGCCTCAATGGCGGCCAAGCGTTCGGGCACCACTTCAAGGTGGTGGTCATCGGCCTCAAGTTGCGTCACGCGGTTTTCGATATTGCCCCAGGCAATGCCAAACATAATGGCCTGCACCACCAAGGCGGCGATGACCGAAACATTGACGCGCTTATCCAAATGCCACGGCTCTCTGGCCGAGAGATGATTACTTTCTGACATGGGGGGTGACCTCATAAAAAAAGCCGCACATTTGTTGCGGCCAACGGGGCAAGGAGGGGGTGGAAAATGAATCGTTTTTAGATAGCCCATCTTAACCGGCGCACAAGCCGAACTTCCACCCTAAAACGCAACATTTTCCACGCCCTCCTTACCCCCTTGGCGGGAAGAGTAGTTCGGCTTTTTTTTTTTTGAGACGCCCCATGTCATAGATTAAAGATATATGGGCGGGAGTGCCGTGGGATTTGATTTATGCAGTCCACG
>JANLSL010000073.1:0-13057 GCA_031362385.1 Alphaproteobacteria bacterium
GGTGGACGTCAAAGGCCTGGGATGTTGTCGCCCACGATTTATACCGCAAGCTTGGCGTCACTGAAGAACCGGTGATGGCGCACCAGCTCAGCGGTGAAAAATTCAACACCTTGGCAAACGAGGGGGCTGCGTTCTTGCGCCAGAGCTAGTGGTCCGGCTTTTGTGTGTGATTCTAAATTGTCGGGCGCAGGGCATCAACAAAGTAACTAATCAAGCCTGCCATTTGCGACCCGTCTTGGTCGCCCCGGTCAATGGGCACGTCGGCAAACAATGGTTCACCCGCCAGCCAGCGTGATTCGCTGTCATCATGGCGCAGGGCCACAGCCAAGGCCTGATTCAACTCAACATACTGGTGGGGCAATCCGCTCAAAATTAATGCGGTTTTTATCATCACAATCACACACGAGCGAATTGTGACGGTGGCATCAGCAAATGGAAATGCTTCGGCCTTGTTATCTTGCAAAATCCGAATACAGGCGGGCAATGAGGTTGATACTAAGTACCGGCATGAAATCGGTCGGGTGGTATATTCCGAGCACGCATTGTCTTCCAACATCGGGCAGGCGATGCGCTGCGCTTCACGTAAATGCTGTGGGGTTTGGCGGCACTGCACGGCGGCGGCCTCTACCCGCGCCACCCGCGCCGGGGTTGCGCGCAGCGACTTTGCCAGATTCAAAATCTCAGGCACGGTCGCACTCACATAGGTTTTGCAGCAGTAACTGCACCCTTTGCTACAGGCGATGGGGCTGGTGATCTGTTGGCCCATAATGCTGTCAATCAGCGCTTCGGCAAAGGCGGCGGCTTGGCTGGCACGGTATTCAAGCTGCGTGTTTAGCAGGGTCAGGGTCAAATGGCGGGTGTTGGCTTGGATGGCACGCGGGTTCACCGCCACGTCGAACGGCTTGCCCACCCACTGTGCATCCTCGCGCAGTAGTGCTGCGCGATCAGCGACAGAAAGACGGGGGGCAGGTATCGTCATTGGTACAGTGTAACCCAACCATAGGCACAGCCAAAGCCAGTCGTTCACGCTGAATTCAAATCACAGTATCATACCAGTCGTCATTAAGACCTTTACCCAAGGATGAGGCGCATGAAACCATTTCAATCTGTGATTTTCGTCGTTATCGCAGCACTCCTTGGCATCATTCAACCAGCCATGGCGGGCAGCGCATGCACCCTGATTGTCGACGCCGCGACCGGCAAAAATGTGGCGCAACAAAGTGTGGCGCAACAAGGTGCCTGTGACGAGCGCGCCAGCCCCGCCTCAAGCTTCAAGGTCGCACTTTCAGTGATGGGCTATGACGCCGGTATATTGATTGACGCCCATACGCCCGCCTGGCCCTACAAAGACGAATACAAAGCCGCCATGCCCAGCTGGCACATCACCACCGACCCCACCATTTGGTTGGAAGATTCCATTGTGTGGTATTCCCAAGTGCTGACGAAAACCATCGGGCCAGAAAAGTTCCAGGCCTATGTGGACAAATTCGAATACGGCAACCGCGACCTTTCAGGCGATGCGGGGCGCGACAATGGCCTGACCAATTCCTGGCTCAGCTCATCGCTGCAAATTTCACCCGCCGAGCAAGTGGCCTTTCTGCGGCGCATGTTGGCGGGTGCGCTACCCGTCTCGCGCCAAGCGGTAGAGATGACCAAATCCATTATACCAACATTTCCCGCTGCCGATGACTGGACCGTGCATGGCAAAACCGGCAGCGGCTTTCAGCGCGGGCCAGATGGCAAGCTTGACCGGGCGCGTCAGCTGGGCTGGTTCATCGGCTGGGCCACGCAGAACAAGCGCACCGTTGTGTTTGCGCGCCTGATTAAGGACGACGAAAAAACCGAAGGCAGTGCAGGCCCGCGTGCGCGCGCGCAACTGATCGATGAATTGCCGGGGTTGGTGGGCAAGAAATAGGCGGACCAGGCACCAGCTTTTTTGTATTCGCTACGCTCATTAAGAAAAAAGTGCGGCGGCGCGCGGGTGATTTACTACCACCATGACGCCAACGACGCGCTGGTCATGAACAAAACAATTGGTGCGAAAGTTATCTCGTTTCAATTACGGTGAAGGTTATTCACATTCGGTTTTAGAGCATCGCGCCGAAAAGTGGACTTCCGGTTTTCGGCAAAAGCGATGCTCCGACAAATAGATAGAGCAAGAAGCCCGATTCCAACATAACGCGGCTTGCTCTAGTTGAAATTTAATGTGACTGGGTTATACTGGACCTCACCAAGCTGACAAGAATTGCTCTGTTGCGGCTTCGGAGTCATAGGCTGATTGTTCGAGATTGTCGTACGACAACACCTCGAAAACGTTAGCAAAGCCACCCGACCCGCCGAAACATCAACAAACGAGCGCGGCATCAAACAACCCAACCTGGGGTGTTCAGTGCGCTCGTATTCCACGAGGCGACTCTGCATCCCAAATTTTTGGAGGATGCTCATGGAGCGCCTAAACCCAACGACACTGCCACTGTCAAAATCGCAGGTGACAAAGTGAACCACTGCGACCAATTCCAAAAGTACGCACCGGCGCGCAGCTTGACGGAGGTGGTTGATCTCCTTGGCCGCGAAGGCGCACCCGCACTTTGCATCAATGGAGCTGCGGGATGAACGCCGATCATCGCCGTACCGCACACACCCAAGAAGTAACTGCGCTACCGCATCCCGATTACTTTATTGACGTGCGATGGGCCGAGACGACAGCGGCCCCGACGTCGCGCCCTTATTTCCTGAAGGGAATTATCGAACCGCGCGCGGTGTCGATCTGGTTTGGGCCGCCCGGCAGTGGCAAAACATTTTTGATTCTGTACGTGGCCCACGCCATCGCGCGTGGGGCCGAGGTCTTTGGCCGACGGGTGCATCAAGCCAAAACCCTTTACATGGCGCTCGAAGGCCGTGGCGGTATCGAAATACGCCTGCATGCCCTTGCCAATAAATTCGGTGATTGTCCTGCGTTTGGGTGGTCGCCCACGCCTTTCAAAATGCTGTCGACCGTTGGCGGCAAACCTCGCATCAACTATCAGCATGTTGCAGCTTTGGTAGACACAATCAAATCCACGGGCGTTGGCGTGGTGATCATCGACACCATGAATCTCACCCTTGATGGCGCGGACGAAAACGACAACGCGGCCATGGGGCTTTTGATTGGCGAGGCCGGACGAATTGCTGAGGCGACCGGGGTGCATGTGGCCTTCATCGCGCACAGCCCAAAGTCGGGCACCACTACCGGGCCGCGGGGTGCCAGCTCGCAACTTGGCAATGCTGATGTGGTGGTTGCCATTTCAGGCGAGGGCATTTGCACGGCGTCAACCTTTGCACCCTCGGGCAAGATCAAAGACGGCGCGCCTTTCAAACTTCATTTCAAACTTGAGGGGGTCGAACTGGCACGCGACGACGACGGCGACCCGATCACATCATGTATCTTGCAAGAAACCGAGCCCTCACCCGCGCACCCCAATAGGCCCCTGAGTGCCGCATATGAGGCGGCGTATAGGGAAATTTGTGACCTGTTTTGCACGTCAGGCGAAGCCGTTGATGTTGTGCCCTTGGCCAGAATGTCCACCCAGCGTTGCTTGAAGCCCCAGCACATCAACGAGCACTGGGTGAAAACAGGCCGCCTGGACAATGAAGGAAAGACACCAACTGCACTGCAAAAAGAAGGCCAGCGACTTCGCAACGCCTTGCGCGATTTAGGGAAAATAGGGCTGACACAAAATTGGGTGTGGCTGGTGGACAAGGCGGACACGGGCGGACAATAAGCGGACATGTCCACCCATGGAAAGCGGTTGGGGGGTGGACGGACAGGACAACCCCCCTAGGGGTTGTCCGTTGTCCACCTCCGATCCCGAATGGCACCGCGACCGGATCAGGGCCAGGGTACTGCGAGATCGAGTACTGGCGGACCTAAAGCCGATCAAGCTGCCGGTGACGTTCGATTGAAAACAGCGGGCGAGATGCGCGCAATGTCGGGGAATATGCTCGGCAAAATGTTGACCGATCAGGCACTTAGGCCATTGCCGCGCGGCGCTATGTGCGGGAATTGATCCGGGAGGCGAAAGAAATAGAAGCGCGGATATTGCAGCGCTATTAAAAGCAGCTACAGAATCAAAACGATCCAAGCCTAGGTTTTACAAGTTGAAAAACCCAAAAACCCGTAAACGAAGCAATGGCCTTTCCCAGCCGACCATAGCAGTGAGGCACCTATAAGTACGGCGGCCACTGACAGCGCATAATAGCTCAAGCCCAGAGGCAAGGTCACGATGATGGGAAGAGACAAGAACGCAAGGCCAAATAACCCGCGCGCCAACCTATCTACGTCACCTACGTTTTTTTTCATTGTCGACAGTGCTCCTGATGAAACGCAATTTACTTCTACTACGTTCAGACAGTTTGGGTGAGTCAAATAGTTACTCGCGACTGTTTATTTATGGTGTGTGAACGCGAGTCTGGGTGTGTGCGGCGAACAGCCCCCCGCTTTATGCTGCGCCAAAGCTCGAAGGGGCGCTAGTTTCTGTAAGCTTGCTGCGCTCGCTAACGAAAGCCCCTACGGGCACCAGCTTCAGTAAACTCGCGTGGCTCGTTAACTGAAGCTAGGCGTAAGCGTGGCGGAGGGAGTGGGATTCGAACCCACGATACCCTTTTGGGGTATACACACTTTCCAGGCGTGCGCCTTCAACCGCTCGGCCATCCCTCCCCCGTGTCGTGGGGCGCGGGAACCTAACTGAGGGGGCCACGGCCCGCAACCAAAGCCTGGGCCGCAACCAATGCCTGGGCCGCAACCAATGCCTGGGAATTCCTATGGTTTTAGCTGTCTCTGTATAAATCTGTGGAAAATCATCAGGCTTGGGGCTGCGCGATATAAAATTAGTAAATATGGTTTTTGCTCAAAACCACATCAAATCATATTGATTTCTTAAGCGCTTACGGACTAGTTTAAAAGCACTGGGATAACTAAAAAGACGTGTTTTCAGGGGTAGGGACTTGTTGTTCGGGCGCACACTCGGCTGGGTGATGGTTGTCGTTGCCATCATCATTGCCTCCGCAGAAGCTGTGATGGCGTTAGGTGCCAGTGGTCATGCTGGTTTGGCCACAGCAGATGTAGTGACTTTACTCATTGGCCAAGCCCCACAATTTTCAGCGGCACGCTGGCCTGAATTATTTTCTGCCCTCGGCCAAGGTATTATGGCGATGCCGGCATGGTTGGTGATCGGTGTGATGGGTTTGTCACTCGCACACACATTCAGGGCGCGTCGCATCCGTCGTCGTCCGTCGACGATTGTTCCGCTTTAAATATACCGTTTAATTTTCGGGCATGCGCAATGCGGCGATGAATGCCGATTGCGGGATATCGACACTGCCAAATTGGCGCATGCGCTTTTTGCCTTCTTTCTGCTTATCGAGCAGTTTGCGTTTGCGCGTAATGTCACCGCCATAGCATTTGGCCAACACGTCTTTGCGCATGGCGCTGATGGTCTCACGCGCGATGACTTTTCCACCAATCGCCGCTTGTACCGGAATCTTGAATAAGTGGCGTGGAATCAGGTCTTTCAGGCGTTCGCAAATTTGCCGCCCGCGTGATTCTGCCTGGCTGCGGTGGCACATAAATGACAACGCATCGACCACATCGGAATTGACCATGATCGACACGCGCACCAAGTCAGCTTCGCGGTAGCCTTCCAACTCGTAATCAAAACTGGCATAGCCGCGCGAGATGGATTTCAAGCGGTCATAAAAGTCGAACACAATTTCGTTTAAGGGAATGTGATAGACCGTCATCGCGCGGTTGCCGACGTAGGTTAGGTCAGCTTGCTCGCCGCGCCGGTCGTTGCACAGCTTCAACACCGGACCCAAAAATTCATCAGGCACCAGAATGGTTGCCTTCACCCACGGCTCTTCAATGGTCTTGATGTAATTCACCTCCGGCATATCAGCCGGATTGTGCAGCTCCATCTTCTCGCCGGTG
This sequence comes from Alphaproteobacteria bacterium, assembly GCA_031362385.1. Lineage (GTDB taxonomy): Bacteria > Pseudomonadota > Alphaproteobacteria > Rhodospirillales > Rhodospirillaceae. Next base: position 5,966 of record JANLSL010000073.1, read on the forward strand.
TGGGTCTCAATGCGGTACACAACGCTGGGCGCGGTGGTGATCAGATCAAGATCAAACTCGCGCTCTAAACGCTCTTGCACAATTTCCATGTGCAACAAGCCTAAGAAGCCGCAGCGAAATCCGAATCCTAATGCCGCACTACTTTCGGTTTGGTAGTGGAAGCTCGAGTCGTTCAAACGCAGTTTGGCCAGGCTTTCGCGCAGCAGTTCAAATTGCGAGGCATCTGTCGGGAACAGCCCACAGAACACCACCGGAATGCTGGGCTTAAAGCCGGGCAGGGGCTCGAGCGCTGGCCTGACATCGTCGGTGATGGTGTCGCCCACTTTGCAGTCAGCAACCGACTTGATGTTGGCAATAATAAAGCCCAATTCGCCCGGTTTCAGGTCTTGGGTGTCGATCATTTTGGGCGTGAAATATCCAATCCGATCAACCTGATAGACCGCATTGTTGGACATCAGCTTGATTTTAGAGCCCTTCTTTATAACCCCGTCTTTAACCCGGACTAAGATCACAACGCCTAAGTAAGTGTCATACCAGCTGTCAACCAGCAGCGCCTTATTCAGCCCGTCGAGGTCGCCCACCGGCGGGGGCAGCTTGGTCACAATGGCTTCCAACACCAAGTCGATCCCAAGCCCGGCCTTGGCCGAGCACGGCACCGCGCCTGAGGCATCAATGCCAATCACGTCTTCGATCTGCTGGCGGACTTTTTCAGGGTCGGCGGCCGGCAGATCGATTTTATTCAGAATCGGCACAATCTCGTGTTTCGCATCAATCGCCTGGTACACGTTGGCCAGCGTTTGCGCTTCGACGCCCTGGCTGGCATCGACCACCAACAGCGAGCCTTCGCACGCGGCCAACGAGCGGCTGACCTCGTAGGCGAAGTCAACGTGTCCGGGGGTATCGAGCAGGTTCAACTGATACGTCTTGCCGTCATTGGCCTTGTACATCAGGCGCACGGTTTGGGCTTTGATGGTAATGCCGCGCTCGCGCTCGATATCCATCGAATCGAGCATCTGCTCTTTCATGTCACGTTCGGCGATGGCACCGCACGCTTGAATCAAGCGATCAGCCAGGGTCGATTTGCCGTGGTCAATATGGGCAATAATCGAGAAATTTCTAATATGCGACAGGTCAGTCATGGGTGGATATAAAATTTCTAAGTCTAGGGGCTAGGCGCGCAGTTGCGCACCCGTGGCTTTTTCCACGGCGGTGATGATTTTTTTTGCAGCCACTTCGATTTGCTCATCGGTCAAGGTAGCGTCTTTCGATTGCAGCGTCACGGTAATGGCAATGGACTTTTTGCCAGCGCCCACGGCAGCGCCTTCATACACATCAAACAAGCCAATGTTCACAATCAAATCGCGTTCGGCATTTTTGATCGCACGCAACAGGGCCTCAGCACTGACCGATGCATCAACCACGAAGGCAAAGTCGCGCTCGACCGGTTGATAGGGTGATGCCTTTAGTAAGGGCCGCGCGGTGCCGGGTTTCTTTTTGGCATCGGGAATACGATCAAGCGCTACTTCAAAAGCAACCAGCGGGCCTTTGACATCGAGCTGCGCCAATACGCGCGGGTGAACTTCACCAAACCAACCCAGCGAAATGTTGCCTTGCTTCAGGGTGCCCGCACGGCCCGGATGTAACCACCCAGGCGTGCCACTCTCAGCGCCGGTGCTGGTTTGAACACCGCTTGATGACAGGCCTGCGGTCTCAAGCACGCACAGGGCATCTGCTTTGGCATCCATCGCATCGACCGGTCTGCGCGTGCCTGCCCAGTGACGCGCCGTGGTATGGCCGGTGCGAATACCACCAGCCAGCAAAGTTTGCTCGCCAGGTTTAAAGCCCTCAAAGCGTGGGCCGATTTCAAACAGGGCCGCATCGCTTAAGCCACGTGCGGCATTACGCCCAGCACCTGCGATAAGATTTGCAATCAGCGCGGGCCGCAGGACATCAAGATCAGCACTAATCGGATTGGCCAACGGCACAAGCGCTGCGCCATTGGCAAATAATTCTGCGTGGGCTTTAGACAGGAACGACCATGTCACGGTCTCATTCAGGCCGCGCGTCGCCAGGGCGCGGCGCACCAGGCCAATCTGGCGCTGTTTTGTACTGAGTGCAGGCTTGGGCATGGCTGGGCGCGGCATCGCCACAGCGGTGATTTTGTCATAGCCGTGGATGCGCAAAACTTCTTCCACCAAATCCTGCCATACCGTCACATCGCTGCGCCACGACGGTGGGCTGACGTTCCAGGAATGTGCCGTAGGCGAAACGCTAAAACCCAATCGTTCGAAGATCGATTTAATTTCTGCTTCAGGGACACTGACACCCCCCAGCTTGGCCACACGCGCAGGCTCAAAGGCAATTGGGGCAAAGGCTTGGGGTGCTGCGCCACCATCAACCAACTCTGATGCTTCGCCGCCGCACAGTTCCATCATCATCCGGGTGGCGATTTCAGCACCCGGAATGGCCGAAGCAGTATCAACGCCGCGCTCAAAACAGTAACGCGCGTCCGAGTTGATCTCGAGTTTGCGCCCTGTCGCGGCAATGTTGCCAACATCAAACAGCGCGCACTCTAAAAATACGGTTGTCGTGGAATCAGTCACACTGGTGGGCTCGCCCCCCATAATACCGCCGATACCAACAGCGGCAGCACTGTCAGCAATCACCACCATGTCGGGTTCGAGTGTGTAGGTCTTGCCATTCAGTGCGGCGATGGTTTCCCCCGCTTTGGCCAAGCGTGGGCCCACATCGCCCGATAGTTTTGCATCATCAAACGCATGCAGTGGGCGGCCTAAGTCGATGGTCAGATACTGCGTAATGTCCACCAGTACCGAAATCGGGCGCAGGCCAATGGCCTTCAGGCGCTGTTGCATCCAGGCAGGAGCAGGACCGTTCTTGAGGCCTTTAATGGTACGGCCCACGAACTGCGGGCATTTGTGCGCCTGATCAGCGGGTAACGTCATCGCAATCTTGCGTGAGGCCGGGAAGGTTCCCTTCACCGCACCGTCGTTCAAAGGTTTCAGTTTGCCCAAACCGGCGGCGGCTAAGTCGCGCGCGACACCGCGCACACCCAGTGCATCGACACGGTTGGGTGTCAGGTTGATTTCAAAGATCGGGTCGATGTTGAGCACGGTTGTTACGGACGCGCCAACAACCGCGCTTTCGGGCAGCTCAATAATACCGTCGTGATCGTCGCCGAGCTTGAGTTCGCGCGTCGAGCACATCATGCCCTGGCTTTCGACCCCGCGAATCGCACCCTTTTTCAGCTTCTCGCCGCTTTCGGGAATCACATCACCGGGGCGCGCCAGCACAACTTTTAATCCTGCGCGCGCATTAGGCGCACCGCACACCACTTGAAGTGTTTCTGTGCCAGTGGAAACCTTGCACAGTTTTAGCCGATCAGCGTTGGGGTGCTTATCAGCTTCCAGCACCTGGCCAACAATCAACGCGCCTAAACTTTTCGCGGGGTTTTCAAGCGCTTCAACTTCCAACCCAATGGCCGTCAGCTTGGCCGCGATGTCATCGACGCTGGCCGTCGTATCAAGGTGGTCTTTCAACCACGACAGTGTGAATTTCATCGGTTCAAGCCTCCGGTCAGGGAGGGCGTATCTAACGCGGCAAAGCCGTAATGCTTGAGCCAGCGCAAGTCAGATTCAAAAAACGTGCGCAGATCAGGGATGCCATATTTCAACATGGCCAACCGTTCCACGCCCATCCCGGCGGCGAAGCCCTGATAGATATCAGGATCAAGCCCGCAGGCGCGCAGCACGTTGGGGTGCACCATGCCGCAGCCCAGAATCTCTAACCAATCGCCGTGGTTGCCCAGCTTTAACTCGCCCCCTGATCTTGAACACCCAATATCAACTTCGGCCGAGGGCTCGGTGAACGGAAAGAACGACGGGCGAAAGCGTAAGGGCAAATCGTCAACACCGAAGAACGTGCGCAAGAACTCCTGCAAGCAGCCTTTCAGGTGGCCCATGTTGCTTTCGGTATCAATCACCAGCAACTCAACCTGGTGGAACATCGGTGTGTGCGTCATGTCGTAGTCGCAGCGATAGGTACGCCCCGGAATAATCACGCGGATCGGCGGCTTCTCGCTCATCATGGTGCGGATTTGCACAGGTGATGTATGGGTGCGCAGCAAATACCGGGTACCCGTTTCATCGGGCGGTAAAAAGAAAGTGTCGTGCATTTCGCGTGCCGGGTGACCGGGCGGAAAATTCAGCGCCGTGAAATTGTGAAAGTCGTCTTCCACATCGGGGCCTTCCGCCACCGTAAAACCCATCGCCCCGAAAATGGTGGCCAACTCGTCCATGGTTTGGCTGATGGGGTGCAACAAGCCCTTCGCCTCGGGGCGAATGGGCAAAGTCACATCCATCTTTTCAGTGGCCAGCTTGGCATCCAGTGCCACTGCATCCAGGCGCGCACGGTGGGTGGTGATGGCGGTTTCGATCTCGGACTTCAGCACGTTCAACGCTTGGCCTGCCGCTTTGCGTGCTTCAGGGTCCATACCGCCCAAGTTCTTCATCAGGCCCGTGACGCGGCCCTTCTTACCCAACGCATCGACGCGGGCATTTTCAAGCGTAGCGATGTCAGCGGCGGCACTGACCGCTGTTAACACTTCAGCACGAAGTTGATCGATCTCGTTCATATTCTCTGTGCTCATCGCGTTGAATCACAAAAGCAAAAGGGGCTGCCTTGCGGCGGCCCCTTGCTTCGCAACTCGGTCATCATTTAACCGAATCTGATGCTGCTTTAAAGAGCCGCCTGAGCTTGTTTCACCAAGCTGGCGAAACCATCGGGGTCACGCACGGCCAGATCGGACAAAATTTTGCGGTCCAAATCCACACCGGCTTTTTTCAGCCCGTTGATAAATCGTGAGTAGGTCATGCCGAATTGACGCACACCGGCATTGATACGTTGAATCCAAAGCCCACGGTAATCGCGCTTCTTACGGCGGCGGTCGCGGTAAGCGAACTGCAAACCGTGCTCAAGGCGATGCTTGGCGGTTTTGTAGGTTTTGGAATTGCGTCCCACATAGCCTTTGGCGGCTTTGAGGACTTTGGTATGACGGGCGTGTTTGGTAACGCCCCGTTTGACACGAGCCATGTTTTATTCTCCTGGGATATACAAATCAGCCGTAGGGCATGAAACGCTTGAGCGCTGGTGTGTCGGACATGTCCAACACAAACGTGCGCCGCGAGCTGCGTTTCATCTTCTGAGACTTGCATCCGAGGTTGTGGCGTTTTTTCGCCACGCCGGCCTTTACGCGGCCAGATCCGGTCAATTTAAAGCGCTTCTTGACCGCACTCTTGGTCTTCATCTTGGGCATTTTGTGTTCCTTAAAGCTGGATGTGATGGTTCCGTCAGTTGGGCATGCCCAGGGATTTCACGTTATCCCTCGCCGTACTGCCGTCGGGACAAACCAGCCAAAGGCCAGCCATCCCTAATAAATCTGGGTTGCCCCAGAAGTCGCGGCTTATAAGGGATTTAAGCCGCCTGTGCACGATATTTTATTGCCGATGGGCTCTCGCGCTGGGGCCAAAATGAAAACAGCGAAGATCGTTAAAGTATTATTCTTTTCAATGGGCTATGTCATAATTTATCGAACCCTTAGGCTGCAATTGCCTTAAGGACAGCCTTCGGGTTCTTCTCAATAACACGTAGCAAAACGCGGGCGGGCTGGTCGGGTACCTTACGGCCTTGCTCCCAGTCTTGCACGGTGCGGACGTTCAGCCCGAACCGCTTGGCGAATTGCGACTGCGAGAGGCTGAGCCCAGAACGAATGCTTTTGACATTGGGGACGTGGATGACTGTCAGTCTCCCGCCTTTAACTTTGCCTTCTGCATGAAGGGCTGCCCACTCCATACCTGCTACAATTTGTTTTGCGATGTTCTTTTTAATCATCACGATATCCTCTGCGTTTCCTTGATTCGTGCGACCGCCGCCTTCAAAGATTTTTTGTCCTTTGGCGACAGATCAGCCTTTTCGGTCTTCGAATAGCCAAAAATCAGATAAAGAGGCGCTGTCATGGTGGTAAAATAGTAAATAACGCGAACACCATACCGCTTGCCCCGACCAGCGACAGACCATCTTATTTTTCTAACACCGCTCGTTCCCGGAACGATGGCTCCGGCTAACGGATTAATCGCGATATAAGCCATGAAATCGGCTTTCTCTTCGGGCAACCAAACATCGACCGACCAGTCAATAAAAAGCGGTGATTCCCATAGCAGAACAGAGCGATTTTCCATCTTCACAGCATACGGCGTAAGCGTATAATCGTCAAGCTCATGCGACGCCAAACAAAACGGCGCAGCCAACCATGGCTGCGCCGTTCGGATATTTCAAATAAGAGAGCAGAAACCTACTTCGGGGCCAGCACCATAATGACCTGGCGGCCTTCCATGCGGGGTTCTTGCTCGACCTTGATGATCTCTTCGTTTTCTTTTTTGATTCGGGCGAGCAGGGCCTGTCCGATCTCTTGGTGAACCATTTCGCGGCCCCTGTAGCGCAAAGTGATTTTGACTTTGTCACCTTCTTCGATGAAGCGCTTGAGGGCGCGCATTTTCACTTCGTAGTCGTGGGCGCCAATGGCGGGACGGACCTTGAGTTCCTTAACTTCAATGACCTTCTGCTTTTTCTTCGCCTCGTTTTCTTTTTTCTGCAGCTCGTACTTGTACTTGCCCAGATCAAGAATTTTACACACGGGCGGCGACGCGCCTGGTGAGATTTCCACCAAGTCATATCCGGCGTCGTCAGCTTTTTTGATCGCAATATCGCGCTCGACAACACCCAAGTTGGTGCCGTCAAAATCGATCAAACGCACAGTGCGAGCATCGATCTGGTGATTGACGCGCGGCCCATCGTCTTTGGGCGGCGCTGGTCTAGTTGGGTCGGGGCGAGCTATGTCGCAATCTCCTGTTGTGGTTTATCCAAGCCGAAATAAGGACGAGTGCGCGTCCCTAACAAACTCCGGCACATGTGAAAGGAAAACGGGGCTTACCCCGGCATGGCGCACTCGAGGCGGAGTCTATCGGTCGCCTCAGTTAAGGCAAGGATTTCTTGGGTATTTCCGCCCAAACGGCGCAG
>JANLSL010000078.1:0-2266 GCA_031362385.1 Alphaproteobacteria bacterium
GGGCGCGTTGCCCGGCAAAGCAGCCCCTGGTCCCTTGCCCGCCTTAAAGCCCGGCATCATCGGTGCCACATGCGAAGGGGGGATGTTGTATGTTGATATTCCAACCACCGATGACTTTAGTTTGCTGGTCTTGCCTGGGAAGAACTTGCATTTCCACGATATGGATTTGTTCTTCAAGAACATCCGCGATAACGCTATTTTACGCGCGGAAACATTCGTCAAGGCCCACGGTAATGTGGCGAACTAGTTTTGTTCTGGGCCTGCTTTTCGCTGCTAGTGCCGGCCCAAGCAGCATGGCGGAAGAGTCTACCTGTGGACCAGCACTTGCGGTTCTTCAGAAAGCCGCCGCCGATTCAGAAGCAAAATTAAAATCAGTTTCTGAAACGACAGAAGCCGCCCGCGCCAAGGTCATTTCAACCTACCGCGCCATTCCTGATGCCATTGCCAAAATTGCCGCCGCACGGGCACAAAACGCCGAGGCGGACTTAGACCGCGCGATAAACAATTTAACGGTTGCAAAAAAGACCTACGACGCCGCTGTTGCGGCTGAACGCCCACTTATTATTGCGCGCCTGGAAAACGAGCGCGTTACGCGCGGCGCACGGCAAGCCATGCGCGAGGCCATTGCGCGCCTGCGCGAGCAAGGCGAAGCACTGGTAAAAGCCGTCGCGCGCGCCAAACGCGGCGAGGTCACCCCATCACTTTCTGATCTGCTGTCCTGTGAACAAGATGAGTGCGCGCGGATTCCTCGCGCTGAGCATGCGGCCATGATCGCAATTGGTGCGATTGCTGACACGGTTGATCCAGCACCGTGGCCATTACCGCAACGCGAATGTGATTTCACATTATTCGATAAGCCCAGTAGCCCCAAAGCGATGGCCCGGGCACTTATGTCAGCACAAAAGGAGGCACTCTCACATCTCAAGATTGCCGAGGGAAATGTAGTAACAGCACGGCAAGTTTTAGCTGCGGCTATTCCCAGCTGGAACGGCGCGATTACAGGGCTACTGAACGAACACGCGAGCCCCGCTGGAAACAGCCATGCAGACGAACTATTGGGTATGGCTATTGAAGATTTGCGCAAACAAGACCAGGCTTTTGAAAAAGCAACGGTACCATACCGCACCGCCGATGAGGCAGCCGTGGCCTCGCAATCAGCCGCACTGGCCGCAACCGAAAAACTAATTCAACACTATGAATACTGGGCAGATCTTGGCACTGCCGTCATAGATATGGCAACGCGCGCCGAGCGAGGCGCAAATCTAAAAAATACTAAACCTTGCCAAGTGGGCCCCACAAACCAAGCAGGGCCCTGGGTTTTTGCGCTCACCCCGCCGACGAATTGCCAGCATCGTTTGTCTGAGTGACGGTGCTACCACAAACAGCAGCCACAAGAGAGCCCGGTTAACCAGCAAGAAAGTCGGTGATCACTTTTACGCGCCCGGCCATCCCCTGCTCTCGCGTTATCAGCGCTTTCTTCGATCCGGGGACCAAGGCCGCAGCGGCATCTAAATATTCATGCAAAGGATCGGGTTCTGACGCCATGAACATCAGCGGTGTAGTTTTGATCAGAGGCAAGCGCCCCTTCGTGTCGTGGCGAAACACAGCGCGGTAGCCGTTATGATATGTGGACACAGCCTTGAGCACTTCAGTGACGGAACGGTGCAGCGCATCGGCAGGCGGCACCGGATTATTCAGACGGTGCGCAGGATCACGCATAAAGTATGGAAAATGGAGCGATTGGTCCCTGACAAAGTGCCACGCCCAGGTAAATTGGCGGCCAAATTCATCAGGCTTAATTTCCGGCGCATAATTGGCCAGCATTTCTTTTTTCAGATCATCCGGAAAAATTCCGATGCCATCAAAGATTGCTTTGCGAATGCGGTCGGGCCTAGTGAGAAGCAATTCCACACCGATATGCGAGCCAGTATGGGTGCCGAAATAATCGGCTTTCTCAATTTTGAGCGCATCCATAATCCGCACCACGCTATCGGCGTAGTAAGACACCTCGGGGTTTGAGATGCTGGGGCCTACTGAATCGCCATTGCCTAGCGTATCGGGTGCCACAACCCAGCGCGTGCGGCCCAGCTCTGCAATCAGTGGGGCCATGCCAGCTGAGGATCCAGGGCCTGCATGGACCATGTAAAGCGGCAGTGGCGCACCTGCCTTGTTCTCGGCCGCTTTGTTTTCACCGGCATGACGGTAGTGAACCAAGCCTTCCTGGAGGCGCACAAATGCACGGTCAACGTCTGGTAATAGCGCCATG
>JANLSL010000116.1:0-3338 GCA_031362385.1 Alphaproteobacteria bacterium
ACTTCATAAGCCCTTACGCGCCTAGTAGTGCTCCACTCAACGTGACAGGAGCCAGTCCCATGGCCAGAGGCGAGAAAAAGAGCGGCCGCGAAGCCAAGAAGCCCAAGCAAGATAAATCAAAGGGCGTGCCACAAAAGTCGGCCTACCAGCAAAACGTTGCCTCGGCCTTTGGGAGAAAAAATAAACGCAACTAAGCTTTGGAAGGCCTAAGCCGCTTGCTCGGTACGGGGCTTGTTCGAACCCACGTACGCCTGGGCGCAATGGTCGAGGCAATAAGGCTTGCCCGGGTAAACGCCCTTACCGCAGAAGTGAAAGTCTTCATGCTTCGGGTCGCCAATCGGCCAACGGCAGGTATTGCTGTTGAGGTCGATCAGGGTGAACACCTTCACCGCCTGCTTTTTAGGTGCAGTCGGAGTTGCAGGTGAAGCTGGAGCTACGGAGCCAGACGCAGATGCCGTCGCGGGCGGCGCAACTTCGGCACGCTTGATGGGTGACGGGCGGCCCTTGAGACCAAGGCGATGGGCTTTACCCACCACGGCATTCTTTGAAACCCCTAAACGCTTACCAATTTCGCCTGTGGTCAGGCCTTCTTGCCACAGCTTCTTGAGCTTGCCGATCTTCTCGTCATTCCACATCATTACTGCCACGTCTGCGCGTTGGGTCATGGGCCCTTGGGCTTTCTTGATCTTGGGGTGAAGGCGTTGAATATGAGCGGAACTTAACGCCAGCACACGGCGAAGTCCACTGCCTTGGGAATGTCTGTTTAGCCCTTTAAAATGGGCTCATCAAAGGCAAACAAGCCCTTGGGGTCCTCAATTTCCAGCACCCATAGATCAGTATCGTAAGTGGCCTGACGGCGCAAATAAGCATCGGCCTCGGGCTCTGTGGCAGGCCCCTTAGGGAAGGCGCTCATCCAGGCTGGGGCACCATTGGTGTCCGTCACGGGGCTGTAGACATCGCACCCCAACGCATGGCGATTGATTTTGAGCAGCACTGTGCCTGACTCAGGCTCGCCTTTGCGCGCCACGACGGCCATCAGCCCCAAACCCGTTGCACGGCGCAGCCAGGCTTGTACCCTTAATTCCGACTTCAGGCGGGTCAAGGCCCTATCCTCACGGGGAAATCTGCACTGCGGCTAGGAGAATGGCGTATTTTCATGTAATGTTTACTGTAATCAGATCACGTTAATAGCTGTGCGTCGCCCAAACTGACGCCGGACGCAAGCTTTGGCAAGGAAGCGCTCATGTTAGGAATTATCGGTATCGTCTGCGTGTTCGTTATGGTGTTCGGCGGCTACATGCTGCACGGCGGGCACTTAAGCGTCATCGTTGAAGCGCTGCCCACCGAACTGATGGTGATCTTCGGCGGTGCCATGGGCGCCATGATCACCGGCAACAGTTCGACCGTCCTCAAGGGTGTCGTCGGCAACTTGAAAAAAGTCTTCAGCGGGCCAAAGTGGGCCGAGCAAGATTACAAAGACGTGCTGTGCTTGCTGTTCACAATTACCAAAATGATTAAATCCAAAGGCATTCTGGTGATCGAAAGCCACATCGAAAAGCCCGAGGAAAGCAATATATTCCAGAAGTATCCGCGCATTCTCAGCGATCATTTCGCGGTCGATTTCATCTGCGATACCTTGCGTATGCTCTCCATGAACCTGGATGATCCGCACCAAGTATTCGACGCTATGGAATCGCAATTGGAAAAACACCATCACGAAAACTTAGGCCCGCAGCATGCTCTGCAAACCATGGCTGATGGCTTACCTGCAATCGGGATCGTCGCGGCTGTGCTGGGTGTTATTCACACCATGGGTTCGGTCACCGAGCCGCCAGAAGTTCTGGGCGGTATGATCGGCAGCGCCCTGGTGGGTACGTTCTTGGGCGTGTTCTTGGCCTACTTGCTGGTGGGCCCGTTCGCCTCGCGCATTAAGCAAATCTGCGATGAAGAACACCAATTCTACCTCATCATCCGCAACGTGCTGGTGGCGCACCTGAACGGCAATGCACCACAAGTTTCAGTTGAAATTGGCCGCGGGAACGTGCCGAGCAGCGTTCAGCCGACTTTTTTCGAATTGGAAGAAGCACTTAACTCAACGACAGAGTAGTGGATAATTTTCCATCTGCGCCATCAAGTCATTGATATTTAATATGATATTAAGCTTGCTGGTACAGTTTCGACTATATATCATCCGCTTGCACGACGAGCCTTCGCAGTAGGCCCCAGAATATATGTCGCGCAATGAGGGTGATGTGAACGCGATTGGCCGATCATTGAAAGACACAAGCGCGCTCTCGCCGACGCACGATAGCGATATGGATGCTCTCCATATTATGCCGCTGCACATGCTACCCCTGAAGCACAACGGCATTTTAAAGCACAAGCTCATCAAGAGTGCGCAACTCGTCGGTGTCCTCGAAGCCTATTCCACCCGCGACGGTGGAAGCGGCCAAGTCCCCATGACGTCGTTAGCCGATCATTTTGGCTTAAAGGCAGGGGCTGCTGACCCCGACTTCAACATGCTGCTGAAGCTCGCCGTTTTGCCCAGCTACGATGTGTACAGCTTGCGCAGATCATTGCGCGCGTTGGGCATTTCGATCAACGACAATAAGGCCCTGAAACTGTCGGATGAAAAGAACCGCGAACTGGCCACCTATATGGCCAGCTTCACCAAACCCTTATTGGTTTCAATCTATGGTGACGCAGGCAGCGGGGTTGATCGGTTCGACGATCTCGTTTCCCTGTTCCGCCACCCAGACCTGAAGCAAGCCTTGGCAAAGCTGAAGATCATGGCTGATAAACTTGGTGTGCGGCTCGATCAAATTCCAACTTTCATTGAAGACTATGGCGACATCTTTCTATCGCTGTCGTATTACAAACACTGTTTTGATGCTATTGCCCCAAAGCTCGAAGATTTCCATCGCAGCATGGAAGAGATGAAGTCGAGCTACCAGATGAAGTCCAAACCGCAAGTCATTGCCGAGGCAAATCGCATCCAAAAAATCCTCAACGCACTGGTCGCTTTTGTGACGCGAATGTTTGAGGATTTCGATGCCCGCTCGCAAGACATGTGGAAAAATTTGTCAGCGGTAAAGTTCAACCACGTCAAAACCGTGATTGAGAATGCGCACGGCACAATCGGCGGTGTGCTGTGCGGCATGACAGTTAAAATGACGAGCTGGGAAAAGCGCTTTCCAAACCCAAAGACGGGTAGCCCTGGCGCCAAAGAAGATTTCTTACTCAGCGATATCCGCCCCGGCTTAAACGAACTCATCGAAATGGCACGCAAGCATTCGAACGTTGCCGGCTACGGTTAAGCGCGATCTATTTTCGCGCAC
>JANLSL010000132.1:0-3782 GCA_031362385.1 Alphaproteobacteria bacterium
GCCCGCGTCAACTTCAACGCCAAAGTGACGGAACATGCGCTCGGTATGATCGCGGCTGGCCGTGGGCTCGGTGACTGTCGTGCGTCCCGGCGCATGCAAGCCTGCCAGCAGCACCGCCGACTTTACTTGTGCCGAGGCGACAGGTGAATTGTAGTTCTGCGGCATCGGCATAGAAGTGCCGCGGATCGCCATCGGAAGTTTGCCGCCAGCCCTGGAATAAAATGCAGCACCCGTTTGACTGAGTGGTTTGATGATGCGATCCATCGGTCGGCGTCGGAGCGAGGCATCGCCCGTCATGATCGACACAAACGGATAAGCCGACACCAGCCCCGCGATCAGACGCGCTGCCGTGCCCGCGTTGCCCATATCGAGCACATCTTCAGGCTCGGTCAGGCCACCAACGCCCCGGCCCCAGACATGCCAGGTTGCGACTTTTGCGCCCTCGCTGCGCTCAACCTTGGCGCCAAGGGCCCGCATCGCGGCGGCAGTGCGCAACACATCATCTCCCTCCAGCAGGCCTGAAATGGTGGTTTCACCTACCGCCAGCGCCCCCATGATTAACGCGCGGTGTGAGATTGATTTGTCGCCGGGCACCCGCACAGTCCCGCGCAAGGCACGGCCTTTGGCGGCCATGAGGGGTTTTGCGGGGTGGTCGGCGTGGGACATGAAATCTGGGTTATGATGACGACAAATACCTATGCGCGGCCTGATAGCATAGGGTTTAGACCCCGGCCTAGCCGATTTCCACTCCTTGATGGCCCAGCCGCGCCGATAACGCTTTGGAAAAACGCTGTCTTTTTGCCTTTGACTTGGGCCCCCCGAAGTGGCAAATGCCTCCGCCGCCTATCGCCATGGCCCCTGCAGGGCTTGGCCAGGACAATCAGGCAGGGTTACCGGAGGATCTACGTGGGTAAAGTCGATTTAGGGATGAAGCTGACCTGCGAAAGCTGTGGGGCGCGCTTTTACGACCTCAGCAAGCAGCCGGCCCTTTGCCCGAAGTGCGGTGCGAAGAACACCCGCCCGCAGGTGTTCCGCAGCCGCCGCCCCGCTGACGAACGTGCCGAGAAGAAGGCCTTGGCAGCAGCAGCCGCCGCCTTGCCCGAAAAGAAATTGGAAGAAGACGTTGACGTGGAGGCCGCCGATAATGACGAGGCCGAAGACGTTATCGAGGATACCTCTGACTTGGGCGAAGATGATGCCGATGTTGAGGTTGTGGTTGAGAAAGACGAGACCACCTAACTTTTGCATTTAGGTTTGTTGTAAGGCCCCAGCCGTTTTAAACATGCCACCGGCGGGTGTGAGAAGACTAAAGCGATGCGCGACCAAACGCGTCGTTAAAAGTTGAATGATGGTGCCGGGGCTGTAGCTCAGTTGGGAGAGCGCTACGATGGCATTGTAGAGGTCGTCGGTTCGATTCCGTCCAGCTCCACCATCATTTCAATGAGTTAGCGAAAACCCAGAATAAGGCAAAGGCCTCACGTAAGCACCACGTAAGCAGTTGGCGCGAGCATACGGCGCACACAAAAATTCTTCTGAACGTTCGCAGGGGAAACGTCCACACGCCGCAATAAATTGGGGTCAGAAGCTTTGGCCGATTGGCTTAAGGGCTGCTGGGAGCCACTGCTTCGTCTCTTAACGTCAGCCGGGCGCTGTTAACGTCATAGCGGTAATTGCTGATCGTCCCGTCTTTAATTCGCTCGACGGCCTCATCCACAGCAAAGAGCGGGACCAGAAACCATTCGCGGGGCACAACCGGCTGGCCAAACCGATCTTTGATTTCGATATCTAGCCGGGCGGGCTCAAAGATTCTGTGAATCAAATTTTCAAGTTTGGTGCGGTTGATATTGTAAAGTTCATAGGTGGCGACGATTTCCACTTCGGCCATGAGAAATGTCGGGTCGAGCTTCGCATTTGCAATTCGCCGCTTTACGTCACTCCCCGTCACACCAATCTTATGAAGAACATCACGGCTCTTTGCGACGACGGGGTGGTCTGATTTACTTCGCAATACATAGATCGTCCCACTTGCAGTATCATCTTCGTCAGCCTGACCAGAAAAAAGTGGGCCAGCATTAGGGTCACTGATGCGGCGTCCGGCCTCATCCTTGTTCAGTGCTCGTTGTAGCGACCGCATTAAGAGATTGCTCTCAGTGCCATTGTCGTAAATGACGCGAAGTCGAGCATCAGTCATGCCGTTCGCATTCACGAATACTTCGTCCATTTCAGCGACATAAGCTTTTTGCCCGCCGACAATAAACCAAGTCCCAGCCTTGATTTCTGCTTTCACCTCAAAGGGGCGGGTCTGCCTAATGCCAGCATCTAGCTCCTTCTGGATTTTCTGAAAGAGCGGCTTGAACTTCTCAAAGTCTTCGCATTTTCCACGGTTAGCGATTTCATCGGCGGCAGTCTTTTCAGCACTTGATCGAACATGCCGCAATTCAGTGATGTCCGCTTTAGCAGCACTCACACCCAATTCAGCCAAAAGCGCGTCATCGTCTAATTCGCCGGGCTGGGCGGCAGTAGTTGCATATTCGCCCGCAAGGAGGCCCTGGTGGTCGAGCGGTTTAAGTATAGCCCTGCAATCTTCCAGCTCCCGAAGACGATCTAGCCGAACAGCGTACAGCCGCTCAAATATGTCACGCCCCTCCCCATGTTGGGGCGTTCGGCCATGCTGTTCGACAAACCTCTGAATTTCTTCAAAGCCAGCAATGATGCGCTCCTCGCGTGCTGAGCGGGCAGAGTGCTTGTCTGGCTCATTCTCAACCCCCAATGCATCCAGTAGCTCGCGATCAGTGAGATCACTCATTCGCCGCCTCAGCCGTCTTGCGTGCGAGGAATGCGACACCCTCAGCCATGCGCTTTTCCCACGCATCGGGCGATGTAATCGAGGGCAAACGTCCGCGTTCCTGTTTGAACTTCAAAGCACGCTTAGCAAGCTCACGAGCCTCATCCATGGTTAGGTTGACCCGTTTCGCTGAAATAACTGCCGCAACCTGCTTCAGGCTCTCCTCACTCATGGTTTTGGCAAGGATGGCGTAAGCTTCCCCAAACGGATTGATTCGG
This sequence comes from Alphaproteobacteria bacterium, assembly GCA_031362385.1. GTDB lineage: Bacteria > Pseudomonadota > Alphaproteobacteria > Rhodospirillales > Rhodospirillaceae. The sequence goes on from JANLSL010000132.1 coordinate 3,064, forward strand.
TCGATCAAATCAATGTCCAATTCCCGAACATCCATTGCAAACTTCCGCACGCCTTGGATCAGTGCGGTATTTGTACTCTTGTCGTCTTCTGTAAGTGCCAAGGCAACTTCTTTGGCTTTTTGCGTCAGGTTCAGTGCCGCGACAGCGTGTTGGCGCACCGCCTCTTGGTCTTCATTGTCGAGATCAGGGTATTTGTCCTTAATGATCTTGCCCATGCGAAGCTGGGTCAGTTCTTCAGGGACAAGTTCAGTATCAAATAGCCCGCGTTCAATGTTGGTTTTATCCTGAACAAAGGTCGCAATCACCTCATTCAAGTCTTCTTTACAAATGCGGGTGGCCTCTTTGCTTTTGGGCTCAACCAGGCCCTTGATCTCGATTTGGAATTGGCCGGTTTCCTCGTTAAAGCCGACATTGCACTTTTTAGGGTCGTAACCTTCTTCACCATAATCAAAGCCTTCCGCCGGTCCGCTGCTGGGGCTTTTAGGCGTGAAGTTAAAACGTGGCGCGAGCACCTGTTCCATCAACAGACTCGCCGCGATGGCCTTTAGTGTGTCGTTCACGGCTTCGGTCACGGCCTGCTCTGACGCATCGGGCTCGGCGATCAAATTGGTAAAACGTGCGCGTACCTTGCCGGGCGCATCGCGTGTGGCGCGGCCAATGATTTGAACGATTTCCGTCAGGCTGGAACGATAGCCCACTGTCAGGGCATGTTCACACCA
>JANLSL010000163.1:0-2545 GCA_031362385.1 Alphaproteobacteria bacterium
CCTTCAGGTTATGAGCCTGAGCGTAACGTCGAAATCGCTCAATTAATTCAACGCTCAGCGTAATTCATGTGCCTTGTACGTGCCATCCATTTTGAGAAGTTGCTGCAACTCGTTGGCAGTTCGTGGAAGTGGGAGGGAGATAGCATTGAGATTGCCTTAAACAATCACGGTTGGCCATCGCGTCGTCATCGCTGCACAACAACCCGTTGGGCGCGAATTGATCATGGAGGTGTGCTGCGAGGACTGAGACAGGATTTCTTCATTGGTTAAGAAGACGCAAGCGTGCTTCGTAGCCGCGGCTGATGCTCTCAGCAATATGACCTGGGAAGTTCTTGGGCAGGCGTTCTACCACCTTTGCGATAGGTTTGGTGCCAAGCTTCAACAACTCGCCGAGAATGCTCTCGATATCGGCCTGCGCCATTCCGGCGGAAATGGCGCTCTGCATGAAATGTCGTGGTGCGATGCCGTTGACAAGGTAGTGTCGTTTATCGCCGACCGACATCGCTAACTTGAATTTCTTAGACTGGATTTGCCCGGCGTCCACGTTTGGCTGGGCCGACATGATGTCATAGAGCGGCGTCATGCGGAAACGCCCACCGGCAAAAAGCTGGATGCTAAAATTCTTGGCGTGGCCATCTGTGGCCCCAAGTAGCCAAAAAACGATCTGGGCTTTGATAAAATTTTTGCGGTCGGCGTCGGCGTCGTCGCTCGCCTTCAACAGTTCTAAGATGTCTCTTATCCCTGGGCCTCCTTCAGATTGATACTTGAGGGAAGGCGGCACTGAGAGCGCTTGGCAGCAGTCTTCCTGGGGTAGACGGAGTAATCGCTTATCCTTCGTCCATAAACGATCAAACCGTTCGATGACCAGAACGCGCTGATCCTCGAATTGTTGAATCTCTGTCTTGGCTGCTGGCAGCCCACAGGCTTCCGCTATCCGGAGGCAAAAATGCTCGTTCTCGACGCTTTGTGAAAGATCGATACCGTTATCGAGTCGCCCAATCTGCGGCTTCACAATGTGGGTGGTAGCAGTAGTGCCATGAGGCCATAGCCATTTCCCGTAGACTTTGAGAAGGGCCGTTTTCTCCTGGGCACCAGCGATCGAAATACGGAACTCTTCGTCTTCGCTGTTCCCGAGGGGGGCGTGCGCGAGATTGCGAATGATATTTGCAATCTCGGCATCCTTGAGTCGGCGGCCGTCAATGCCGCCGACTTCACCGACAGGGGCACCGTCGGGGACAAACTGCAGAGCGCCGACGCAATCTCGGCCGATCTCAGCTAACAGGCTATAAGCGTCTGTACCACGCGCGCCCACGCGTTCAGCAAGGTGGCGGCGTATGGCGGTGTTGTCAGGAAGAAGGTTCTCGAAAACAGCACTTACTGCCTCGCCGATGTAGCGTTGTTCTCTCAGCTGGAGCGATAAGGACACAGGGATAGCATCTGGCCGACCGAGCCAGGCTTGGTCATATTGAAAGTTGATCGCGCCACTTGCTTCACGCTTCAAAAGACCGACAAGCTGGCCGTTGAGGCGTACATTGAGTGGGATGTAGTTTGGCTTGCGCGGCATCAGAGAGACGATTCAATCTCGGAGAAAAAGCCTTTAGAGCGCGGCTGGATGACAAGCTCGAGATCGAGTGCGGTAAGGATGTCTAGCAGGTTTCCCAGTTGGACTCCCGTTCGGCCAGCCTCAAGAGCGGAAATTGTCGCTTGGCGTAACTTGGTCTTTTCACCAAGGATGCCTTGGGTGAGACCGCGTTTCTTTCGGTAGCGCTGGATGACAGCGCCGACCTGTTTGTGGGTTCTGGCAATCTGTGACATGGGTCATATCCTCATTTTTGCACAATATACGCTATTTCGCATATACTTACAATATACGAAAAACCGCATAATAATCTTTTATGCGCTTAAGCGTATAGAAAGGGGAATTGGCAGAGGTGGCAATTCTAAAATCAAAACTTACTCCCAGGCGTGCAAACATGCTCATCTCAGCCATAAGCAGCTCGAGGCAGCAGTCGAGTATTCTTCGAATGGTCTTTGCACTCGAATGGCGTACAAAAAAACTATTCCGCTTATTTGCTAAGCAATGGTCGCACGTCAAGTTCTGCGCTGGTTACAGCCCGATATCCGAGGCTCCGATATCCAGCTTCCCTCTTGACCGCCATCTTCGCAAGCATCGGTTCATTCACATCGATATAGTCGTAAATGACAACATCGCGTTTCGCGGCGTGTAAGCGATGCAATCGTCCGGCATACTGGGTGAGGGTTCCACGCCACGAAATCGGCATGGACAGAAACAGAGTGTCGAGCCGCGCATCATCGAAGCCCTCGCCGAGATACCGGCCTGTAGCTACCAGCACCCGTTCCTCATGGTCTGGAATTTTCGCCAGCGATTCAATTGCTGCCCGCGACTGCCGGACGCTCATGCCGCCACGCAAAACGATGACGTTCTTCGCAAATTTAGACAACCGCCCAGCCAACATATCAAGATGGTCTTTGCGTTCGGTGATGACCACTGGCGAGCGCCTCGCTTCGAGCGCCGACAGAATGT
>JANLSL010000234.1:0-6522 GCA_031362385.1 Alphaproteobacteria bacterium
CCACTGGCTTTGACGGCATCTTTGTACATGCGTTCAGTGAGGCCAGCCATTTGGGCCGGGTCGCGGCGCATAAGGTCGGGGTCGTAGCCCGCTAATGAGAACCACTGGCGTCCCCCAAAACCGCCGCCCTCCCAGGGGTCAGGGGCGTGGGGGGAATAAAAAACTGTTTCAGGCAAACGCGCTGCAAAGGCGGGAGCTAATCCAATAAGGTCATCGCCATTAGAACCATACCCGTGCAGAAAAATCGCAGCGCTGGTGGCGTCTTTTTTATAAGCAGGCGCAAGAGTAGGGCCGGGAGGTGCAGACATGACTACAGTACTGAGGCTAAGAGAAAACGAGATAGAGACTCTAAGCTAATCGAGGCTGTAAGCCTGCGCACCTACTTTATCGTGCGGGAATGCCGCACGCCTATTTTATCATGCGGGCTATTGCTCTTCGTTGAGGATGGCTTCATGCAATTCATCATCGCCAGGTTCGCGCGCTGGAAACGTGGGAACCACTTGCAAGAAGGCAGGAACTGACGCGCCAAACCCTACAACATCATCACTGTGTTCCATCAATCCGGCATCGCGGGCCCACTTATCGCGGCTGCGCGAATTTTTGCGTTCAGGGCGACGATGTGGTTCGCGCTGATTTTCCGGCGGTGCTTGCGGCGTAATTTCTGCAACCGCAGCAGCAATGATCGGTTGCTGGATTTGTTCGATTGCTGGAACTTGTTCTGGTGGGGCGGTTACAACTTCCGCAGGGCGCGGGGCCTGCTCACGGCGCGGTCCATGATCTCGTCCTCGATTTTGCCCCTGGCCAGGACTGCGTTTCGGCCCGCGGTCGCGGCCGCCACGACCGCGCGGGGCACGGTCTTCACCAGCACCATCACCGCTGTGCAACGAAACCTTCAAATCCTCAATGGCTGGCTCGACCAATATCTGAATGGGTTGTTTGATCAGTTTCTCGATGGCTGCGATGGATTTAGCGTCATGGGGCGTTGCAATCGTGACGGCGTGCCCTTGCATGCCAGCGCGCCCGGTGCGGCCAATGCGGTGAATGTAGTCTTCGGAGTTAAACGGCACATCAAAGTTGATGACATGCGAGACCCCGGAGATATCCAAGCCGCGCGCTGCAACATCAGAGCACACTAACAAGTCGGCTTCACCAGCTTTGAACTTGGCCAGCATTTCCATGCGCTTGGGCTGTGGCATATCGCCGTGCAGGCCCACCGCATTGAAGCCGTGCTTGACCAGCGATTTGAATAGAATATCGACATCTCTTTTACGGTTGCAGAACACGAAGGCATTTTTCAGTGATTCCGCGCGGATCAGGCGGCGCACACATTCGCGCTTATTTTCTGGGCTGACGATAATCAAAGATTGAACGACAGTAATTGCGACCGTCGCTGGTGCGGTGGCGTGAACTTCTTTGGGGTTCATCAAGAATTGATCAGCCAAGCGGCGGATTTCTTCGTTCATGGTGGCCGAGAAGAACAAGGTCTGGCGAATTTTCGGCAATAACGAAACAATGCGTTCGACATCGGGGATGAATCCCATGTCCAGCATCCGGTCCGCTTCGTCGATCACCAGAACTTTGACGTCATTGAGGATAATCCGACCGCGTTCAAACAGATCAAGCAGACGGCCGGGCGTGGCAATCAACACATCTGCGCCACGGTCCAGCACGCGCTCTTGTTCGGCCATGGACTCGCCGCCAATCAGCAGCGCCATGTTAAGGTTGTGGTACTTGCCGTACTTGACGAAGTTATCTGAAACTTGCGCGGCCAGTTCACGGGTCGGCGCGATGATCAACGAGCGGGGCATACGGGCTTTAGCGCGGCCACCAGCCAGAATCTCGATCATCGGCAGCGTAAAGCCAGCCGTCTTTCCCGTACCGGTTTGGGCAATGCCCAACACATCACGCCCCATGAGCACCAGCGGTATGGCTTGCTCTTGGATCGGGGTCGGTGTCGTATAGCCCGCGTCGAGAACGCCTTTCAGCGTTTCGGGCGAAAGTCCGAGGTCTTCAAAAGTCATCGACTGGAGAATAAATCGTTGGCTATAGCCAACGCCTTGTCTGGATATGCCCAGCACAAGGCCGAGCCGGTTAAGCGGGCGCATCATAGGTGCTGGCCGGTCTGAGTCAATCGACTAGGCTGGGGGCTTTAAATCCCCGGAAAATATGGGAAAAACGTGGATCGCCAACACCTTGTACTACTTCCCGGCCTGTTGTGTGACGCAGCCTTGTGGCGTCACCAAACCGAAACACTGGCCGATATTTGCCTTCCCTGGGTGGCCGACTTGACCCTGGACGAGACTATACCGGCGATGGCCGAGCGTGTGCTGGACCAAGCGCCGCGTACTTTTTGCCTCGCTGGCCTCTCAATGGGCGGATACGTCGCACAAGAGATCATGCGCAAAGCACCTGAACGGGTAGAGCGTCTAGCCCTGATCGATACCAATGCGCGGGCGGATACCGAGGCGCAGGTCAAAACCCGAAGCGAACTCATACGCTTATCAGAGCTGGGGAAGTTTAAGGGGGTTACGCCGCGGCTGCTGCCCAGCCTGATTCATCCCTCGCGGTTGAATGACCCAACGGTGGCTAACGTCGTGCTGGAAATGGCTGCGCGCGTCGGCCAAGACGCATTTAAGCGCCAACAGAAGGCGATCATGACCAGGGTTGATGGACGCGGTGATTTGCCAGCCATTCGGGTGCCGACCTTAGTGATGTGCGGCCGCCAGGATGCCTTATCACCGGTTGAACGCCACGCCGAGATGGCCGATGCCATCCCCCATGCCAAGTTGATTGTGCTGGAAGACTGCGGGCATTTGGCCCCCTTAGAGCGCACCTTTGCTGCATCAGCCGTGATGCGCTATTGGTTGGGCTAACATTGGACGCTAATTAAGTCATATATTTCAATAAGTTATATATCAACTGCGGTTTGCCCAGAACAAGTTGCGCCCGCCGAATCAATTGGTTATACAACCGCCTCTTTCGGGCCGCTTGCTGGTTCGGGATACTGTCACTCAATTAGGATTTCGGCCATGAAAGTGCGCAATTCACTGCGCTCCGCCAAGACACGCGACAAGGATTGCCGCATTGTCCGTCGCAAGGGGCGCGTTTACATCATCAACAAGAAGAACCCACGCTTTAAAGCGCGGCAAGGCTAAGCGCATTCATCTGCGCTGGTTTTTACTTCAGGCGACACATTAAAAAACCGCAGGTTAATCCTGCGGTTTTTTTGTAGGTAGAGCGTTTTAGGGCGAAGTGAACTTCGGTTCGCCCGATAAAAACGCGACCAAACAATGACCTAGCCAAAAAACGATAAGATCACACCATAGAGTGTGAACTGAACGGTGTGATAGCCGCCGTTGATGAGAAATAATTTCAAGCTTCGGGTCTCGAACAAATAGTTGATCCCGAACGAGCCAGCGACCCAGCAGATGCCCGCAGAAGCCCCGGCCCCGACAGCAAAGCCCATCGCAGGGCTGGGCCCCAAAAACATCGCAAACACGAAAGCGCCAATGAGTGCCAAGACGAACGCGCCGCCGAACACCATCGGCGCGCGCCCATCACGTGCTTTTAAATCGTCATCGCTGAGTTTGGCAGCCGCTTTCCAGGGCTTGAAGAACATGAGTGGTGAATACCACAAGCCCCCCAAGATAAAGGCCGAAAGGGCCGCCAGAAAAACCGCCAGTAAATTAACTGTGCCTGCTGCGTTACCCATCTGAGCCTCCGCTCATCAATTACTGCGTACCAGTCTCGCCGCCGATCCATACTACGCGGACCATGTTGGTGGACCCAACTTTGCCAAAGGGCATGCCTGCCGTAATTACTAACGCTTGACCATCTTGCCCAATTCCGGCTTCGACCGCCGCCTTGACCGCAACATCGCCGATGTCATCGACGGAATGAATGAAATCACCAACAACTGAATGCACACCCCAGACCAAACCTAAGCGTCGGCCGGTTGCGATATTTGGTGTGATCACCATGATCGGTGCATTGGGTCGCTCACGGGCCGCGCGCATAGTGGTGGAACCTGATGTTGTGAACGTGACGATGGCTGCTGCATTGAGGGTTTGTGTCACCTGGCGTGCGGCGGCGGTAATGGCACCGGGGGAAGTGTGCTCGGGCTCCATGCGGCCCGCGTTCATCAAATCAACATAGTGCTCGTCTGCCTCAACTTGGCAGATAATACGGTGCATGGTTGCCACCGCGCGCACTGGGAACAGGCCCGCTGCGGTTTCCGCCGACAGCATGACGGCATCAGCGCTGTCATAGATGGCCGTTGCCACGTCTGAGGCTTCGGCGCGCGTGGGCACCGGTGACTTGATCATGCTATCGAGCATTTGTGTGGCCACGACCACGGGTTTGCCGCGACGGCGGCATGAACGGATAATACGCTTTTGCAAAATCGGGACTTGTTCAAGCGGCATCTCAACGCCCAAGTCACCGCGCGCCACCATGATGGCATCAGAGGCATCAACGATGGCATCGAGATGTTCCAGTGCTGAGGGTTTTTCAAGCTTGGCTAAAACACCTGCGCGGCCTTTGACCAAGGCCCGCACTTCAGCCACGTCTTCAGGGCGCTGCACGAATGACAGTGCCACCCAGTCCACACCCTGACTAAGGCCAAACTGCAAATCGGCTTTGTCTTTCTCGGTCATGGCCGGAATGGGCAGCGTCACATCAGGGACGTTGACGCCTTTGCGGTCGGAAATGCCGCCTGCGATGATGGCTTCGGTAATGGCGTAGTCTTTGCCGCATTCCTTCACTTTTAGTCTTAAGTGCCCGTCATCGACCAACAACGCAGCCCCTGGTTTCAGGGCCGCAAAAATTTCTGGGTGAGGAAGGCACACACGCTTGGCATCACCTGGCGTGGGATCAAGATCAAGCCGGAACGGCGCGCCCGGCTGAATGATAACTTTGCCATCTTTGAACGTGCCGACCCGTAGCTTGGGGCCTTGCAAATCCATCATGATGGTGACCGGCCGCCCGACGATTTTTTCCAGCGCACGAATGGCTGCGACTGACTTGGCGTGATCGTCGTGGCTGCCGTGGCTAAAGTTCAGTCGAAATACATCTGCACCGGCTTCGAACAAATCAGCGATGGTTTCGGGATTGGCGCTGGCCGGCCCTAAGGTGGCGATAATCTTGGCGCGGCGACCGCGATGGGCAAAAAGTGAATTGGACATGGTGTGTTCTCCTATTCATAACATTACGCCTATCGGCATAAAAAGGCGAGGGTGAAAGCTAATACGCTTTACATGCTATGCAATGCGTATTAGAATGGGGTATGATTAAGTCGTTTGCGAATGCGGCAACGCGCCGCTTTTATGAGAGTGACAAATCTAGTTTCACGGGCTTGGATGTTGAAAAGGCCCATGAACTTTTAGCGACGCTTGATGAAGCGTTGGGCTTACATGAACTAAGTCCACTCAAAAGCGTTGGGCTTCATAAACTAAAGGGTGAGCGCAAAAACCAATGGGCGATGAACGTCAATGGCCCTTGGAGGATTTGTTTTCAGTTTAAAGATGGTGATGCACTGGATGTTGAGATTGTCGATTATCACAGAGGATAAAACCGCATGATTCCCGTTCACCCCGGACGCTTATTGAAGCGTGAAATGACCGCTCGTGAGTTATCGGCCAATGCGCTTGCGCGTGCGCTGCGTGTTCCGCCGGGTCGTATTATTGATATTGTCAATTCTAAGCGCGCGATCAGCGCTGAAACAGCGTTGCGTTTGGGTCGGTATCTCGGCACCGGCGGGCGGCTCTGGATGGCGTTGCAGGCCCGCTATGACCTCGCCTTAGCAGAACAAAAATCTGGTGCGAGAATCGCGCGTGAAGTCGATAAAGCTGCTTAAGCAGGGGCCTTCGCCGCCCCGCGCCGCGATAATTCCAGTCCAATCAAGATCGCAATGCCGCCGATGACTTGTGATGGACTTAAGGGTTCACTGAACAAGAACCAAGCCAGCACAGCTGCCAATGCGGGTTGCAATAGCAATACCATCGCGCCAAACCCGGCCTGAACATGCGCCAACGCAAGGGCGATGAGCGTTTGGCCAATAATCTGGGTCACGCCCGCCAACCCAAAAGCAACCATCCACCCGCGCGTGGTATCAGGCCAAACGTTGCCCTCCCATGACCAGGCGATGACATACAAAATGACCGTCGCCGCCAAACCGCCCCACGCCATAGTCGCTGCGGTCGGCACACGTTTGCGCACACGCGCCACGGTTAGCAAATAACCTGCGTAAAACCACGATGTAAAAAGGCCCAGTGCGTCGCCGGTTAAGGTGGCGGTCGAGATTTTCATGCTCTCGCTCATCAGCACACCAACGCCGAACAACGCCATCAATAGCCCGCTCATGAAGATGCGAGAGACTCGTTCGCGGAATAAAAACCACACACCAATAACCACAAAAACTGGCGATAAGTTGGCCAGTACGGTGGAGTTGGCAACGGAGGTGAGCTTGATTGACCAATGCCACACACACAAATCCCCGGCGAAAAATGCGCCCGCGAGGAGGAG
>JANLSL010000423.1:0-1856 GCA_031362385.1 Alphaproteobacteria bacterium
GATCGTTGCTGGCTTGTGTGGCCCTGTTGCTGGGCTTCGGAAAGTAAATGTTGCATCCTGCCCGCCGTCCCCAGCTTCCCGAAATATCTCAACGGGCCGCTTTAATATTTCTTCACAAACTTGCGCACATAAATCTTGAAAAGCTTTCCAGCCCAATGTGTGAAGGGCTAGATCAACCAGTTGTGCTTGTGCTATTCGCCCAGCCATTGAACACTTGTGATACTTGAAGTTTAGTCAAAAGATAACTTGAGTAAGTTATTTTTCTAGTGGAAGGAACACATAGTTCTATCTATGTTTAATAATAAGCGAATCCAGCATGCCTTGCAAAATATATGCAGCCGCTGCTTTATCCACCACCTCGGCGCGCCGTTTGCGTGACATGTCGGCCTCGTCGGTCAGCATGCGTTGCACCGCGGCGGTGGAAAGCCGTTCGTCCCAGAAGGCAATGGGCATATCGCGGCGTTTAAGAACTTCGGTTGCAAACGAGCGGGCCGACTGCGCGCGCGGGCCTTCAAGCCCATCCATTTCTACCGGCAGGCCAATCAGCAGTGCGCCCACTTCGCGCTCGGCCATAATTTTTTCCAGTGCCGCGAAATCCTGGGTGAATTTCTTGCGGGCAATGGTGGTCACCGGTGAGGCGATCATCAGGCGTATATCCGAGATCGCCACGCCAATTGTCTTGGTGCCCAAATCAAGCCCCAGAACGGCCTGATTTTTCGCCAATTTTTCCTTAATTTCCGAGGGCTTGCAGATCGCCATGGTGGGTGTTACGAACGCGGCCTTCCCTTGCATTTCTGCGGGCTTCCGGGGCCCCCACTATGGGGTCCGGGTCTCGCATAATCTATGAGAGCCTTTAGCCCATGTCCCTCGATAAAGCCACGGTCCGGCGCATTGCGCATTTAGCGCGCATCGACGTCCCCGACACCGACCTTGAGCCGTTAGCCCATGAGTTGTCGGGCATTATGAATTGGATCGAGCAGCTTAAAGAAGTGAACACCGATACCGTTGCCCCCATGACGGGCGGCACGGATATGGTGATGACGTGGCGCAAAGATGCGGTGACTGACGGCGCGCAGCCCGACAAGGTGTTGGCCAATGCCCCCGATAAGCATGAGAGCTTCTTCGCCGTGCCCAAAGTGGTGGAGTAAGCACCATGACGGACCTGACGCGTTTCACGATTGCAGCTGCGCGCGAGCATTTGCGCAAAAAGGATTTCACGGCGCTGGAGCTGACGGAAGCGCATTTGGCAGCGATGGAAAAACATCGCGGGCTGAATGCGTTTATTGTGGAAACGGCCGACGTGGCGCGCGAACGGGCCAAAGAGTCTGACTTTCGCATTAAAAATGGTGATGCGCGCCCGCTGGATGGCATTCCGCTGGGCATCAAAGATTTGTTCTGCACCGAAGGTGTTCAAACCACCGCGGGCTCGCACATTCTGGAAGGCTTTGTTCCCAAGTATGAAAGCACTGTGTCGCAAAAGCTGCGCGATGCGGGCTCAGTGATGTTGGGCAAGTTGAACCTGGACGAGTTCGCCATGGGCTCGTCGAACATGACCAGCTATTTCGGCAACGTGAAGAACCCGTGGCATGCAAAAGCAAGCACCGCCGATTTGGTGCCCGGAGGCTCATCGGGTGGATCAGCAGCTTCGGTTGCTGCGCACATGGTGATGGGTGCGACCGGCACTGACACCGGCGGTTCGATCCGCCAACCAGCAGCATTTTGCGGCATTGTCGGCGTGAAGCCCACCTATGGGCGGTGTTCACGCTGGGGCGTTGTGGCTTTCGCGAGTTCCTTGGATCAAGCAGGTCCGATGACACGCACCGTGCGCGATGCGGCGATTATGTTGAATGCCATGG
>JANLSL010000272.1:0-3030 GCA_031362385.1 Alphaproteobacteria bacterium
AAACGGGCTGCTGCATATCGACCTTAAGCGCGAAATCCCCGAGGCACTTAAGCCGCGAAGGATCGAGATCGCCAGTCGCACCGAGACAAAAATAGAAGGGCCTAAAATCTCTGGCCCTACAATTGCTGGCCTGACAATTGATGCCAGCACCACTACAAAAGCAGCTTAACGTTTGACGAAAACCTGCGGCCGGCCGAATACAATTTTAGACGTGTTTTTTCTCGACATGGGATCCCCCTCCTTCGTGTATGAGAAGCCGGTGCCCTTCCCGGCTCAGTGAAATCACTGAGCCGGATAAGAAGGTCGGTCTTTCCCGGCACGTGGTCTGGCCGCAGGGTGTCACAACTGTTATTCCCCATCACCCACCAGGCGCGCTAACATCATTGCCTCAACGCAAGGGGGCAAGTATGGCGCGGCCTGACCAAGTTATCTCCGTCAACCCGATGCTCGAGGAAAAGTTCGGGCTCAGTTATCTGATCAAATCAGGCAAAACACTCTATATGGCGGGTATCCTTTCCGCCGATGATGCCACATTCGAACTGGTGGGGGCTGGCGACATGGCCGCGCAAATCCGGCAAATTTATGCACGGATGCAGCGCAATCTTGCAAAAGCAGGCTGCACGTTGCGTCACGTTGTCAGCGAAATCAGTTTTACAACTGATGTCCGGGCGTTAGGTGATGCGGGCGCTGTGCGCCGTGAAATTTATCAAGCTGCCAATGCGGCTCCGCCCGTGGCAACCGCTGTGCAAGTCGCTGGGCTATATTTGCCAGGCGCGTTGCTTGAAATTCATGCCACAGCAGTGCTCGACTAGACCTCGACATCGCTTGTCCTGAGACAAGTTTAAAACAAACCCTCACAGCCATGTGTCTTTCGGCGGGACATATACTTGCTATGGTCGCTTCCTCATTTTTGAACACCAACGCCTGGGGCTGGGGGCTTCGCATGGTGTTGGTTGTTTGCCTTTTTGACGCCGTATATGCCCCCTAAACCGTCCTGACGTGGGGCCGGATGAGGGCGAATGACCAAAGCAAAATTTGTTCCTTACAGTGATTTTGTCGAGCTTACTGAAGCTGACATGCGTGCGCAGGCTGCTGCATTTCGCGCCGCAATGGCACGGCGGCGCTCAGTGCGGCAATTTGCACGCCGTGCGGTGGACCGCGCGATCATTGCAGATTGTATTCTGGCCGCTCATTCAGGCCCCAGTGGCGCAAATATGCAACCTTGGCATTTTGTTGTTGTGTCTGACCCCGCCATCAAGTCTCAAATTCGCGAAGGGGCTGAGGCCGAAGAGCGCGAATTCTACAGCGGCCGGGCAGGCGAGCAGTGGGCCAAGGCGCTCGAGCCCATTGGCACGGTGCCATTAAAGCCGTTCCTTGATGATGCGCCCTATTTGATCGTGGTGTTCCAAAAAAACTACGCCATGTCAGTGAACCATCATCGACAAAACCACTATTACGTACCCGAAAGTGTTGGTGTTGCGGTGGGTATTCTGATCTCGGGGCTGCAACATGCTGGCTTATCGAGTTTGATTCACACCCCGCGCCCGATGGGCTTTTTGCGCCGTATCCTGAAACGCCCGGCGAACGAGCGCGCCTGTATGATTGTTGTGACTGGTTACCCGGCCCCCACGGCGACAGTGCCCGTGCTGAAGAAAAAAACTTTCGAAGAAGCGGTGAGTTTCATCTAACCGCAGAAATTTTTTGCGTGGCATGCAGTTGTTACAAGGCCAGCGTTGACGGTCATTTCCTGCCGTGGTCCGATCTTATGGTCCAATAGGGAGGGACTTTCATGACCGATCATACAAACCAACATACCAGCTCGCGCCGCGCCATCATGACGGGTGCCGTTGGCCTTGCCGCCGGAGCTGCGGTGGCGCACGCCGATGAGGGCCAGCAGCTTGCGCAAGCCGCCAAGGGCCGCGCGCCTGTAACGCCCGTCAGTGTTGCCAAGCGCGGTGTTTATGCCACCGTGCCTTTGCGCCAAGAGGCCATCAACGTTACGGCCATTCAATCGCGCGTGAAGGCGGTCGAGATCAACGATCTCAAAAAAACCATGTCCGCGAACATTAAACACGTCACCAACCTCATCGACTATTCGCAAGGCACAGCCGACGAATGGGGCAATAGTGGCGAGCGTATTTGGGGCGCAAAGCAAGACCTGATTTGCATGCACGAGTTCCCAATCCAAGGCTTCAGGCCCTGGAACCGCAAAGAGCTCAACAAAATCGCTTTTGAATTGCCCGGGCCCGAAGTGGCCGCCATTGGTGCCAAGGCCAAGCAATTTGGGTGCTACATTGCGTTTGGCTGCTATGCCAAAGAGAAAGACTGGCCCGATCACGTGATCAACATGTCAGTGATTGTCGGCCCGAGCGGTGAGATCGTTTCCAAGCAATGGAAAGCGCGTAACATTTTGGGACTGTTCGGCGAAGGCGCTTTGATTGGGACCACCATCTACGATGTGCTTGATCGCTATGTTGAAATGTATGGCTGGGATGCCACGATGCCGATTGCACGTACCGACATCGGCAACATCGCCATGACTGCCGTGGGTGGCGAGCCCATGCTGTATCAATGCCTGGCCATGAAAGGTGCTGAGATTATGATTCTCTCAGTGACGGGCGGCACAAATGCTGAGTCCGCTATCGCTGCCGCGCGCGCCAGCCGGGTGTACACGGTTGGTGTTGGCAATTCGGTCTCGCCTGACAACCCGGGCTTTGCTGAAGCTGCCGGCTCGCGTGATGAAGGCACAGTCGTGGTTGATCCGCGCGGCGTGGCATTGGCCCGGTCGGCCAATCACCATGAAGACACCATTAGTGCGCGGGTACCTATTGGTGATTTCCGTAAAACCCGCCGCTTCCCAGAATATCCGATGGCGCTATTTTTGCCGGTGTTCCAGCAGTACGAACCGAAGTTCGAACCCAATACGTTCTTGCAAAAACTCCCGGCGGATTACAGGGAATCGGGCGAATTGGTGCGCGCTAAGATGAACGCAAAATAAAACTTTAGGTCTCTCAGGCTTCTCCGGAGTGG
>JANLSL010000304.1:0-2883 GCA_031362385.1 Alphaproteobacteria bacterium
GCCACACCCACGAACCCTGCTTTGAAGCGTTTGGTTTGGGGGTCTTGGGCTTTTTCGTAAGCTTGCCGTCTGTCTCTTTTGCGTCGTTATTCTTGTGTGGCATTGGTATGTTAATGGTATCTGATTGAATGGCCGCGACTGCTGGCATTACAAGTCAATTGCGGCAAAGTCTCGGCAATTCTTAAAAATAAATGTGAGAAGGTCATGGCCCCCAAAAAGAACAAGAGCAAGACGTCTGCAAAAAAGCCCAAGGCAAAGCCCGCGCAAGCCAAGAAGCCAACCGCAAAGAACGCGGCAGCTCAGCCAGCGTTGCCCAAAGAGCTCGAGAAACGGCTCAAGACGCTCGCACGCCAAATGAAAAAAACCATGGATGCGCTTTTGCTTCAGGCCTTGTGCGAATTCGCCGATGCCTGGGAAGACCACTTCCGCACCATGAAAGATCTTGAGGACGACGACCGTATTCAGCTTTCGGTGAAGCCCGAGTAGCGGTATCGGCTTTGCTTGTTATGCTTGTTAATGTCGGAAATTAACAAGCTATACCGGCCACTTGATGGCCATCCTAGCTTTGGCGGCACCAGTCGGTGACCTCGGGCAACAGCGCCTCCAGTTCGCGAATGTCAGTTTCAATTTGTGCTGGGTCAGGCGTTACCGGGATCGCGCCGCTGGGCAGTGGATAACGGGTCGCCGTCGCGGCAGACGTATGCTTCTCAAGCACCGTCAGTTCCGCCCGCCATACATGATTTTGCGGCAGCAGCGCGACCAGTCGGTCGAGCTGATGGTGGCCTGAACCGAAGATAATACCCTCAGTGGTCAACACCGCCTTGATCATCTTCTCAGCGGCTTGCGAGAGATGAAATGCGGCCGGACGAGGGAATGTTTTGTGCAAAATTTTAGCTGCCGCAAGATCCTCGCGCGCCAACGCAAGAAACGATCCGACGCGACGCTCAGCGCTCACGGCGATGCGCCCCGCGACGATAGAGCGCGCGGCCTTCATGGGCGACATGGGCGCTGATGGTGCCCGGTTCGTCGCGCTCGGCCATGAAATCAGCCTGATGACAAGGCACGACATCGCAGGCCAGCCCCGAGGCCATGAGGGGTTCATGGACCCGGCGATGATCCAGTGGGGCGTCGTCGGGCAGCACGACGAGGATATCGAAGTCGCTGTCGGGCCGCGCATCACCGCGCGCGCGACTGCCGAACAGCCAGATTTCCTCAGGCCTCAGAAATGCCACAAGCCGGTCGCGGATAAAGCCCAATGCGGCCTCTTGATCGCGGAACGGCCCCAACGCAGGTTCGACTGCAACGGCAGGAACCTTACCACCCAACAGCGCGGCCAGCGGCATCGCAAATTTGGAATCATCGCGTAAAGCGCACGCCGCAGCCCGCACCAATTTGCGATGCTTGGGTGCGACACGCAGCGACATAACGGGGGTGTTGGGCATACTGTAATACATACTGTATTACAGTATGGCGCAAAAAGCAATAAGCGGCCCGACCGGGCGATCCATGGCGCAAGCTATCTGGGGCTTTGCGGATGGGCGATGGACCCCGCACCAAGTGCGGGGTGACGAGCAGAGAAGGATGTAACGCCCCGCCTTACGCCAACATTAAACGTCCAAATTCCGCACGTTCAATGCATTGTCTTGGATAAAGTCGCGGCGGTGTTCAACGATGTCGCCCATCAAGGTCGAGAAAATCTCGTTGGCTTCATCGGCGTGGTGGACCTTCACCTGGAGCAAGGTTCTTTCATTGGGGTCCAGCGTGGTTTCCCACAACTGGCCCGGATTCATTTCACCCAACCCTTTGTAGCGTTGGAGTGAGACGCCTTTTTTGCCAAGACCCATAACATCAGACACCAGCGAGACGGGGCCGTTGATTTTAATCTCCGAATCTTTGTGTTTGAGCACCGCGCGCTGGGTGTAAGTAATTTGCAGCTCTGGTGCCAGGCCATCTAAATGGCGCGCCTCGCTGGAGTGCAACGTGCGCGAATCCAAAACAAAAGACTCGGTCACGCCACGAAGTGTGCGCGCAAAGACAATGCCCCCACCGGGTGCCGCAGCGCCGGTCCAGCCTTTTTCATATTCGGTTTCCAAGTGATCGAGCCGCTTGGCCACGTAGCCTGCGGCCTGCGTGGCCAACTGATCGTTATCAAGCACGTCGGGATTGAAGGCCCCGGCGATGGCGCATTGTTCAACAATTTTAAGCGGCAACGTCCGGCTGAGGTTTTGCAGGCTTACTTTCACATCACGCGCGCGTAATACAAGCCTTTTCAAATCCTCGCCCGCCACTTGCGCACCACCAGCCAATGTCAGGACTGCGTCATTGAGCCCGGCATTGATGAGGTATTCCTCCATCGCTTTGTCATCTTTGAGATACATCTCAGACGTGCCGCGCTTAGCTTTGTACAGCGGCGGCTGGGCGATATAGAGATAGCCATTCTCAATCAACTGCGGCAATTGACGATAGAAGAACGTCAACAAAAGGGTTCTAATATGACTGCCGTCCACGTCGGCGTCGGTCATGATCACAATTTTATGATAGCGCAGCTTGGCGATGTTGAATTCTTCCGGCCCAATGCCAGTACCAAGTGCGGTAATCAGCGTGCCGATTTCAGCCGAGCCCAGCATTTTGTCGAAGCGCGCGCGCTCCACGTTCAAGATTTTGCCGCGTAACGGCAAAATAGCTTGGAACTTGCGATCACGGCCCTGCTTGGCTGAACCACCGGCTGAATCGCCCTCGACGATGAAGATCTCCGACAACGCCGGATCGCGGTTTTGGCAGTCGGCTAATTTTCCAGGCAACGAGGCCAGATCAAGCGCACCTTTGCGCCGGGTCAGTTCACGCGCTTTGCGGGCTGCTTCACGTGCCAGGGCCGCTTCCACA
>JANLSL010000319.1:0-20519 GCA_031362385.1 Alphaproteobacteria bacterium
GTGCCGACACTTGCAAACTGCTGAAAATCTTTGTCGATGTCGTAGACATACAACAAAGCAATTTGGCCGCCGGTTTTCCTGGCGCGGTTGCAGGTGTAGCGAATTGCCGAAGTCAGCTCTTCGCTGTCGTCCACGACCACTAGAAATGTACGTTTTAGTTCCTGGCCAATACCCGGGTCGCGGGGGCGCGGGGTGGGGGGGTGCGAAATTTCCGGAGTCATGGGTGTCTTTCAACCAGCCGCGCTGTCGTATCCGGCGGCGCTCCAGGCAATAAATCCGCCTTCCATGCGTTTGATTACGCCCGTGTAGCCAGCGGCCACTGCTTTTTCTGCTGCTAAGCCGCATCGGCGGCCACTGCGGCAATGAAAGACCAAGTGCTTGCCCTTGGGGTCGGGGATTTGAGCTGGGTCGAATGTGGACAGCGGCATCAAGATGGCATCGGGGATATGGGCTTCTTGCCATTCATTGTCTTCGCGCACATCGATAATCACGGCCTGGTTCTTGGCGCGCCAGTCACTAATTTGGGCGGCGCTGACGTAAAATACTTGTTCTGGCGGTAAGGACATAAGGGCTCCTGAATCGAAAGGTGCTAAATAGTATTCGGATCAACCAGAGTTGTCGCTGGCGATGTCCCCGTGATAGCAAGTTTATAAGCACCAGCATTGTCCGAGAGGCCTGTCCCCATGCCGCACGATCATCCACACGACCATGACCACCACCATCATGAACCTGCATTTAAGCTGCAGTCAGTGCGGGTTTACGCTGGCGATTTTTCAGCCGCCTTTATGTTTTATGCCACCACACTGGGCCTGGCCGTGGTCGAAGGCACGTCGGCTGGCCCCTATGCACTGTTTGATACCGGCAATGCGCAGCTGGCCTTAGAACGCATTGCGCCCAACCACCCAGCTTTTGGTGAATTGGTGGGCCGGTTTGCCGGGTTAAGTTTCAAGGTTCCCAACCTGAGCGGGCTTTATGATGAGCTGGTCACGAAGGGTGTTGAGTTTATGGCCCCTCCGCAAAAGCAGGCCTGGGGTGGGGGCATCGCCCACTTCCGCGACCCGGCCGGGAATATCCTCTCGCTGGTCGGTAAGCTCAAAGAAGCCTAGGCGGTGTCGCGCATATATTGCGCTGCACTAATTTTGGGCAGCTCATATTATACATGTTTATTTTACAGGCAGGCATGATTTTAGCGTTTGTAAAATAGAATTAAGCCTTTGATCTATATATCTAAAGTTATCCCCAGATTCCGGCACGAAACTTGAATAGCAAAGGCTGAACAGGTGTGCGCCAGGTCGGTGCGCGCCCGATTTCCAGAATCAAAAGAGGACCGCAGATGAGCAAAGTAGGGGATGCGACAGCAGCAATTTCAGGGGCATTTGCGGCATTTATGATGACCGCCTCTGCGTTTGCCCAAGAGGCCGCTCCGGCCGCAGCCGCTGCAGCGACGCAAGCCGTTGCCGAGGTGGCCGCAGCCGTACCGGTGCCTACACTGAACAGTGGTGATACAGCCTGGATGCTGACCTCCACCGCCCTTGTGCTGCTGATGACAATACCGGGCTTGGCATTGTTCTACGGCGGCATGGTTCGCAAAATGAACGTGCTCTCCACCGTGATGCATTCGTTTGCTATCACGTGCTTGGTCACGATTTTGTGGATGGTCGCGGGCTACAGCCTGTCGTTCACAGCGGGCAACGCTTACATTGGTGACCTCAGCAAAGCATTTCTGGCCGGTGTCGGCGTGAACGCGATTTCCTACACCATTCCTGAAACGGTCTTCATGACCTTCCAGATGACCTTTGCTATTATTACTCCGGCGCTGATTGCCGGTGCGTTTGTAGATCGCATGAAATTCTCGGCCATGCTGTGGTTCATCGGCGTCTGGTCGCTCGTGGTTTACGCACCAGTCGCCCACGCCGTGTGGGGCGGTGGCTTTTTGGGCACGGCGGGTGTGCTCGATTTCGCCGGTGGTACGGTAGTTCACATTAATGCGGGTGTTGCTGGTTTGGTGCTGGCGCTCATGCTGGGCAAGCGCACAGGATACGGCAAAGAGCCATTCCCACCGCATAACCTGACGCTCAGCTTGGTCGGTGCATCGTTGTTGTGGGTCGGCTGGTTTGGCTTCAATGCCGGATCAGCAGTTGCTGCTAACGGATTGGCAGGCATGGCCATGGCTGTGACGCAAATCGCCACAGCGGCAGCAGGCTTGTCGTGGATGTTTGTCGAGTGGGCGGTGAAGGGTAAACCCAGCGTCCTGGGCATTATCTCAGGTGCCGTTGCAGGCCTTGTGGCCATCACTCCGGCTTCGGGTTTTGTCGACCCCATGGGCGCTTTGATGATCGGCCTGGCGGCTGGTGTGGCCTGCTGGTGGGCGGCAACGTCGTTGAAAAAAATGTTCGGTTATGACGATGCCTTGGATGCCTTCGGTGTCCATGGCGTTGGTGGTTTTGTCGGAGCCGTACTCACCGGTGTGTTTGCGGTGCAAGCCGTAGGCGGCGAGGGCAAGGCAGGCCTGATCGATGGTAACGCTGGCCAAGTCGTAACCCAGCTTTATGGCTGTGGCGTTGTGATCGCGTATTGCGCGGTGGCGACGTTCATCATCGCCAAGGTGGTTGACCTGACCATCGGACTGCGTGTGGATAAAGATGTGGAACGCGAAGGCTTGGACGTCAATCTCCATGGCGAGGCTGTGCTGTAATTTCTTCCTCGCCGCTCCTCCCCAGGATCGGTAAGCTTACGTCTAACTTTCGGCCAGGCCGGTTGCTCCGCAAGGAGTGACCGGCTTCGGTCGTTTAGCGTTTGTCGAAAGCAGGGGAGGGCTACATGTCTGGCGCAGATGTGCTTTTTATTTTGATGGGTGCGGTCATGGTTTTGGCCATGCACGCCGGTTTTGCATTTCTTGAGGTGGGAACCGTCCGCAAGAAAAACCAGGTCAATGCGTTGGTGAAAATCCTGGTGGATTTTTCAATGTCTACCGTCGCGTACTTTTTCATTGGGTATAGCCTCGCTTACGGCGTGACGTTTTTGGAAAGCGCCCAGATTATTTCTGGTGGCGCGGGCGGCAGTTTCGCGCCGCAGGGTTATGACCTCGTCAAATTTTTCTTCCTGCTGACGTTCGCCGCTGCCATTCCTGCCATTATCTCGGGCGGTATTGCCGAGCGTGCGAAGTTCGGCCCGCAATTGATTGCCACCTTCATCATCGTCGCGTTGATTTATCCGTTCTTTGAAGGCTTAGCGTGGAATGGCAATTTGGGTTTTCAGACGCTGATGGAGGGTATGTTTGGTGCCAAGTTCCATGACTTTGCGGGCTCGGTGGTCGTCCATGCCATGGGCGGATGGATTGCGCTGGGCGCTGTGATTGTGCTGGGGCCCCGTAAGGGCCGCTACAAGGCGGATGGTTCGCCCGTTGGCATTCCACCCTCCAACATCGTGTGGCTGGCACTGGGCGCATGGGTGCTGTCGGTGGGCTGGTTCGGTTTCAATGTCATGAGTGCGCAAAAGCTTGAGGCCATGACGGGTTTAGTTGCCATCAACTCGCTGATGGCCATGGCGGGCGGAGTCTTGGCAGCATTGGTGGTGGGCAAGAACGATCCCGGCTTTGTCCATAATGGGGCACTGGCGGGCTTGGTGGCGATCTGCGCGGGCTCGGATGTGATGCATCCGATTGGGGCGATGGTTACGGGTGGATTGGCTGGCGCATTATTTGTATATGCGTTCAACCTTTGCCAAAACAAACTGCGTATCGATGATGTATTGGGCGTGTGGCCGTTGCACGGATTATGCGGCACGTTGGGCGGCATTCTGTGCGGCGTCTTCGGCCTTGAAGCTCTGGGCGGCATGGGCGGTGTCACGTTCCTGGCCCAACTGGCTGGCACCGTGATTGGCGTTGTCATCGCCCTGGTCAGCGGGTTTATTCTGTATGGTGTGTTGCGCAGTGCCATTGGAATTCGCCTTTCGGAAGAAGACGAATACGATGGCGCAGATCTGGCCATTCACAAGATCGGTTCAACGCCAGATGAAGACATCACGCGGCGTTAGAGCGCGATAGCTTTTGATCGAATCATTTTCGCGCTCTAGAATCTTGTTTTGTCGCGTTTTTATCGGGCGAACCGGAGTCCACTTCGCCCTAAAACGCTCTAGGAGTCGCGACTACTGCTGCCCCGAATCATCATAGGTCTCAACATCGCGGTGGCGGTATTGCAGCGCCACCATAATCGATTTGATCGGGCGCAACGCGAGCAGCGAGATACTAATAATGAGTGTTGGCCAGAGCAGTAAATGAAACCACATCGGTGGTGCGAAGGTCAGGTCAACCCACAGGGCTGACCCGGCCACCATCAAGCACAACGGCAGCATGATGAAGAACGCCGGGCCATCGCCGGTATCGTGGCCAGCAAAGCTGAGGCCGCAGGTTTCGCACGTCGGTGCAATGGTCAGGAACCCGCTAAAAAGACGACCCTGGCCGCAGCGGGGGCAGCGCCCGCGCAAAGCGACCAATGCAAGCGAAGCAGAGGGTTGGCTGTTTCTCATCCAAGGCTCTCAAAGAAAAAGGCCGGTATTTCCACCGGCCTTTTTGAATCTTAGTGAATGAAAGTGCGTACTGGTTCGCCCAGCAGCCAGTAGATCCAAACAAACAAGAACAGCCACACCACGTCGACGAAGTGCCAGTACCAAGCAGCGGCCTGGAAGCCTATGTGTTTATGAGGCTCGAACTGGTTCTTCAGCGCGCGAACACCGCAGACGATGAGGAACACTGTTCCGACGAAAACATGGAAGCCATGGAAACCCGTGGCGAGGTAGAAGGTCGAAGGGTAAATGCCTTCCGTCAATTTGAATGCGGCATGTCCGTATTCGAATATCTGCAAACCCAAGAATCCAGCCCCCAAGGCGGCGGTGATAAACAGCCATACTGCTGCGCTTTTATTATCGCCACGTTCCACGAACAAATGCGCGCGTGTGACTGTTCCACCCGAAGTGAGCAGGATGATGGTGTTGTAGAACGGCAATTCCCAGGCATCGAGTGGCGTAATGCCCTCTGGCGGCCATTGCACAACCGACGTGCCAAAGCCCAAGCTGTGATGGAAGAAAGCCCAGAAGAATGCGGCAAAGAACATCACTTCCGAGGCGATGAACAACGCCATGCCCATGCGCAGGCCATGGCTGACTTCGGCTGTGTGTGCATGCTCAACGATTGATTCTTTGGTCACATCGCGCCACCAAAAGCGCATCGTGAGCAACAGCAAGATCATGCCTGGCACAATTTTGAGCAGGCCCAGTTGAACGCCCATGATCGGCACTTTGTGGAACATCAGCACTGCGCCAATGGCCAGCATGAGTGCTGAGAGCGCGCCCATGGCAGGCCAAGGGCTTGGATTGACCATATGATATGGGTGTTTGGCTGCAGCGCTCATGGAAGCCCTTCCTTACTAATTTAAGTTGGCCGCGGCCTTTTCAGGCAACAAACCGTCGTCGGCTTTAAAAAACGTATAAGACAATGTGATCGTGCGTACTTCTGCGGTGGTGTCGTTCTTAAGCATGTCAGGATCGACGAACAATGTGACGGGCATATCGACTTCTTGCCCAGGCTGTAACGTTTGCAGGCTAAAGCAGAAGCACTGCAGCTTATTAAAGTACTGCCCAGCTTTTTCAGGTGTCACGTTGAACGTGGCAATTCCTGTGGTGGGCTGCGTGCTTAAGTTCTTCACATGGTAGCTGATGGTTACCGGCTCGCCGATTTTCATCGAGACCAATTTTTGATTGGGTTTGAACGTCCATGGCAGTTCGCGGTCGGTGTTAGCGTCAAACCGCACCGTCATCATGGCTGTGCCAACCTGATCTGGCGCGCGTGCCGCCACTTGCGGCGTTCCGTCGACCCCGAGCGCACGGCAGACCAAGCGATAAAACGGCGGGGATGCGAGCGCCAAACCCATCATGGCTGCCGCAACCGACAGCGAGATCGCTGCGACACGGACGTTTTTGCTGATGTGAATGGGCGCGAACATATCCTGCGATCTCAAAAGGTCCTAAAGGCTGATTACTCAGCTGGTTGAAGTTTGCCCGAGACGCCAATGCGCGGCGTTTCTTCAAAGGTATGGAACGGTGCAGGCGAAGGTACAGTCCATTCCAAGGTATCGGCACCAACACCCCATGGATTGGCTTCCGACTTTTCGCCAGCGAAAACGTTACGCACGGCAAAAAACAGGAAAAACAATGTAGCGACACCGGAGATGAATGCGCCAACCGTCGAGACGTAGTTCCAGCCCGCGAACACTTCGGGGTAGTCGATGTAGCGACGTGGCATGCCCGCCAAACCCAAGAAGTGCTGTGGGAAGAACGTGATGTTGACGCCAATGAAGGTCATCCAGAAGTGCAGTTTGCCTGCCCATTCCGGGAACTTATGGCCGGTCATTTTGTCGATCCAGTAGTAGTAGCCGCAGAAGATCGCAAACACCGCGCCCAGCGACAGCACGTAATGGAAGTGCGCCACCACGTAGTAGGTGTCATGCAGAGCGATATCCATGCCCGCATTCGCCAACACAACCCCGGTCACGCCACCAACGGTGAACAAGAAGATGAATCCAATCGCCCATAGCATGGGAACGCGGAATTGAATTGAGCCGCCCCACATGGTCGCAATCCAGCTGAAGATTTTCACGCCCGTGGGCACCGCAATCGCCATGGTCACGGCGATGAAGTAGGCGCGGTAATTAACCCCCATGCCAACCGAGTACATATGGTGCGCCCAGACGGCGAAGCCGACCACGCCAATCGAAGCCATGGCGTAAGCCATGCCCAAATAGCCGAAAACTGGCTTGCGTGAGAACGTTGAGACGACGTGGCTGACAATGCCAAAGCCTGGCAGAATCATGATGTACACTTCGGGGTGGCCGAAGAACCAGAACAAGTGTTGCCACAACAGCGGGTCACCGCCGCCGCGCGGGTCAAAAAATGTTGTGCCGAAATTGCGATCACACAACAGCATGGTCAATGCGCCAGCTAGGACGGGCATCGCCAACAGCAGCAATACGGCTGTAATCAAGATCGCCCAAACGAACAGCGGGGCCTTGTGCATGGTCATGCCAGGCGCACGCATATTCAGAATGGTGGTAATGAAATTAGCCGCACCCAAAATGGACGACGCGCCAGCAAGGTGGAGCGACAAAATGGCGAAATCAACCGACATGTCGGGCTGACCCGCCAAGCCTGAGAGCGGTGGGTAAAGCGTCCAACCAGTACCAGCGCCTTGGCCTGCGACCATCGACAGCGTCAGCAAAATGAGCGCTGGTGGCATCAGCCAGAACGAGATGTTGTTCATGCGCGGGAAGGCCATGTCAGGCGCACCGATCATCATCGGGATGATCCAGTTACCAAAACCACCAATCAGGGCGGGCATCACAACGAAGAACACCATCAGAAGGGCGTGTGCAGTCACTAGCACGTTATAAAATTGCTTATCGTGAATGAACTGTAAGCCGGGGTCCATCAGCTCAAGGCGGATCAACATCGAAAACCCGCCGCCGACCAGTGCGGCAACAACCGAGAAGACCAAGTACATCGTGCCGATGTCTTTGTGGTTTGTAGAATAAAGCCAACGCGTGATGCCGGTTGGGTGGTGATCGCCATGATCGTGGGAATGGCCGTGACCGGCGTGTGAATGTGCGGCTGAACTCATCGGATACTCTCCAAAATCGAAGGTGTCGCGAAACGGATTATTGGGCTGAAGCGAGTTGGGTAGAAGCGGGGCCTTCGGCTGCCTGCTTTTCCTTGCCTACCCATTCCTGGAACTTTTCTTTGCTGACGATATCGACGACGATCGGCATGTATGAATGGTCAACGCCGCACAGTTCAGAGCATTGGCCATAATAGCGGCCCTCTTTCTCCACCTTCATCCAGGATTCGTTGACGCGCCCTGGCATGTTATCGAGCTTGACGCCGAAGGCGGGCACTGTCCAAGCGTGGATCACGTCATTGGCCGTGAACAGGATGCGGATGTTGGTGTCGACTGGCAACACGACGTGCTTATCAACTTCGAGCAAACGATGTTGGCCTTTGGCGGCATCAATTTGGTCATCTGGAGTGGGCAACGAATCAAACGATATTTCTTGATCGGGGTATTCGTATGTCCAGAACCATTGGTTCCCAATCACTTTGATTGTCATTTCAGCATTCGTGGTGCGGTCCATAAAGAACAGCAAACGATAAGAGGGGATCGCGATAATCACCAAGATCACGATCGGCAGCACGGTCCAGACAATTTCAAGCACTGTATTGTGCGCGGTCTTGGAGGGCACCGGGTTGGCTTTTTCATTGAAACGGAAAATGCATATCAGCAGCAAGATCAGCACAAAGACCGAGATGATGGTCGTGATCCACAACAGCTCGGTGTGGAAATCATAAATCATACGGGCAACCGGTGTGACCGGCGTTTGCAGATTAAGCTGCCACTCTTTCGGAAACGAAGGTGTGGGCATGTCTTGTTGAGCAAATGCTGCCAACGAGAATAACACTGTCGAAATGAGGGATAGAAAGCCCAGAATCTTACCGGTCACAGAAGGTCTCCATGTCAGGCCGTGATGTGCGCCGGTTTAAGCGCCGGGGCACGGCCATTCAACTGATATTTTTAAACAATTCGCATTTCAGCGCGTGCTCCGTAGGTCTGTCCAGACCCCCCAATCTCGGATCATTCGCTGCGGTGCAGCGTACTCCAGTGTTGGGGCTGACGTAAAGCAATCCGATCAAGGATAAAAGCGCTAAAACATGAAGGGTCTATGGACCGCCCGAGTCGTCCTGGTCTTACGTTGGGGCTTTACCACTGAGCTAGGACTTACTCGCAGTTTCGAAACGCTCGGGAAGGCCGAACACCGCCCGCATAAATCGTATTCTGATAATTGATAAGGGGTCATTGGCAAGCGATTTTCGAGGTTTATGAGTTTAATTATGGCTGCGGTTGCGTTAGACAAAGGCGTTGCAAACGCCCTTTGGGCTTTATGAAGTGAGCACACCGTGTCCGGTCAACCAAATCCCTCACTCCCACCCACCCGCAAGAAGCTTGTGCTGTTTGCATTGGGCCTGGGCGCGATGGCAGTGTTTATGTACGGCAGTATCATCATCAAAACGGCGATGATCGGCCCATAACACGTGCAGTCTGGCTTTTGCCCAGGGTTGGGTTTTCGCACTGCGGCCTTCACATCTAACCACGAGCAACGCCTGTCATGGATACAACCGCTGTATTGCCGCACGTTAACGCTGCGCTCAATTCGATTTCGACCGTGTTATTGATCTCTGGCTTTGTCATGATCAAAACAGGTCGGCGTGAAGCGCATCGCAAATGCATGCTGGCGGCGACGGCTGTTTCGGCAGTTTTTTTGGTCTGCTATTTGGTTTATCACTTCACCGCGCCAGTTTTTGAGTTTCCCGGCGTCGGTTGGGTGCGCCCGGTTTATTTCACCATGTTGACCAGCCATGTGATCTTGGCCACGGCTGCCACCCCGATGGTTTTTGTGACACTGTGGCGGGCCTTCAAAGCGTGGCGGGCAACCGGGGATTTATTCGCGCCAGGCGCGTTTGTGACCCACAAGGCAATCGCGCGGATTACCTGGCCGGTATGGATCTATGTGACCGTGACCGGGGTTCTGATCTATGCCATCTTGTATTGGATCTACCCGGCCCCGGTTTAGGGGCCACCACGGCGCCGGTTTTCCTGGTGATGCCACAATTCAAACTCGAGTGTTTATGTGATCGACGATCTCAACATCGCCAATCTTTCTGAAGCTGCGCGGCTTGATGTTGCGGTCGATGGCCGTTTTGCGGGCGTGCTAACGCCCCATTTCAAATATGAACTTCAAGGCTGGGCATTACTGCCCATGGTGGCGTTAGGGATCGCCGGGTTGCTCGCACTCCTGATTGCACTGTTGCGCGTACCTGGTGCAGAAAACGTGTTGCCATGGTCTGGCCAAGCCTTTTTTGAAAAGGGGCTGGTCGCCCATGTCACCTTCGCTTTTGTGATTTGGTACATGGGCGTTCATGGCGCGCTGACTGTGCTGGTCACAGCGCAGACGTTGGGCCCTGATAATTCGGAACTGACAGGCGCTGGAATTTTGATTGGGCGCACTGGTCTTTATGGTGCGGGCTTTAGTTTGGTTCTGCTGTTGATCCCGGTGTTGGGCGATTTGGGTGTGCCATCACCCAACAATTATATCCCGGTTTTGGTCCACCCGCTCTATTACGCGGGGCTAACGCTGCTTGCGGTCAGTTTAGCGCTGCCGATCCTGCGCCTGCTGACAATTTTGCGTGCACGGCGTGATGTTGAACCGGTCACGCTGGGTGTGGCCGCTGCGGGGGTCATTTATCTGATCGCGCTGATTTGCATTTTGACCGCGTGGATCGTGCGCCCAGGGAATCTCGAACTTGAGGCGCTCAATGATTTTGTGATTTGGGGCGGCGGCCACGTGCTGCAATTTACCAACACTGTCCTTATGCTATGTGCGTTTTACTTGGTCACGCGAATCACGTTGGGCGAGACACCGGTATCGGGCCGGGTGTTTTCGTGGATGATGTTGCTGATGGTGGCCGGTGCCGCCGTGGGCCCGTTACTTTATGTAACTTACGAACCAGGTGATCC
Organism: Alphaproteobacteria bacterium; assembly: GCA_031362385.1. Taxonomy (GTDB): domain Bacteria; phylum Pseudomonadota; class Alphaproteobacteria; order Rhodospirillales; family Rhodospirillaceae. The sequence continues at coordinate 10,619 of JANLSL010000319.1, forward strand.
GGCCCAGCGTCTAATGTTTACGGAGCTTTATTGGTATGTGCTTCCACTACCGACCACCGTGATATTAGCTGGCATTGTCGCCTTGTTGGTGCGCCGCTGGCACGATGTACGTGCTGGCGCTCCGGAAGTCACCGGCATGGTTGTCGCGTTGGCGCTGTTTGCGTTCGGCGGAATGCTGGGCTTTTTTGAAAGCTCGTCTGATACCCGCACACCAGCGCATTATCATGCGGCGCTGATTGCCGTGACACTTTCGTTCATGGCGCTTTACTTTGCCCTGTTCCTACCGCTGCTGGGCTTGCGCACCGAGCGACGAAAGCTTCGTACATGGATGTATTGTTTGTTGGGCGGCGGGCAGTTTCTCCACTCGCTTTCTCTATTTGTAGCGGGTGCTTTGGGTGTCGCCCGCAAGACTGCGGGGCCGGGGCAAGGGCTTGATAGCTGGCAAAAGATTGCCTCCCTCTCGGTGATGGGGGTCGGCGGGCTTATTGCTGTCATTGGTGGGGTTATCTTCGTGGTGTTGGCGGGTAATTTGCTGTTGGCCAAGAACCCCAGAGGTGTTACCGCATCCTGAGCTGCTCATCGTTAGAATGTAACAGCGGCGGAACAACAGCCCTCACCATGCAATTCAAAAGCTACATCGAACTTTGCAAACCGCGGATCGGCTTCCTGATCGCGGTCACTGCTATGGCGGGTTACGCTGCCGTGGCAAAAAATGTCGATGCCATTCAGTTAGCGGTATTGTTCGTTGCTGCGTTGTTGGGCTCGTTTGGTTCAGCCGTCTTTAACCAATACTGGGACCGCGATCTTGATCGGCTGATGCCGCGCACGGCCAAAAGGCCATTGGCGGCAGGCATGATGGCCGAGCCGACCAATGCCATATGGTTGGCAGGTATACTTGTGCTGGCAAGTTGTGTGATTGCGCTGTTGGCGTTTAACTGGCTTGTGGCCACGCATTTAGCCTTGGGCGCGTTTGTATATGGCATTGTTTATACCATTTGGTTGAAGCGCTATCACTGGACCAACATCATTATCGGCGGTGCGGCGGGAAGTTTTGCCATTTTGGCCGGTGCTGCTGCGGTTGATCCCTCGCTCTGGTTGCTGCCGTGGCTGATGGCAATTATTTTGTTTTTGTGGACGCCGTCGCACTTCTGGTCGTTGGCCATTTTGATTAAAGACGATTACGTCAAAGCTGGGGTGCCGATGTTGCCCGTGGTAAAGGGCGACGCCGTCTGCGCCCGCTGGATTTTTGGCAACACAATAGCTTTAGTGATTTCAGCCTTTCTGCCGTGGGCCCTGGGCGAGCTTGGTGCGGTGTACGGCGTGCTCGCATTGGCCTTTGGGGCGCGTTTCCTGTGGCTTAACTGGCTTTTGGTCAAAGACCCTTCGTTAGTGCTGGCAAAACGCAATTTCCTCTTTTCGATGCAGTACTTGGCAGGCGTTTTCCTCGCCATTGTGATCGACCGCCACGTGCCGATTGCACAGTGGCTATCATAACCGAGCGCACTAGCTCTTAACCGAAAACACGGCCTACACTTCCTCCCATCACCATTGGGAGGGTTTGATGCGTTTCATTATTATTGCCGCCACACTCATTTCTGCGATTGCTGCGCCCGCATATGCCACTGAAATTCGCTGCGATGGCAACGAGAAAAATCGCGACACCTATTTAAAAATGCATGACGTGCTTTTTATGAAGCGCGATGCCGAGCGCGCGGCTGAGTTTTACGCGCCTGAGTTCGTCAGCCACAATGCAGATAGCGGCGGTGGCGATACCGTGAAGCTGAAGCCTGACAACTTAAAGCCGATGTGGATTGATTCAAAAAAGAATCAGCCCGACCGTGTTCTGATCAACGACCTGATCCTGTGCGCAGGCGATTTGGTGGTGGCGCGTGTGACCATGAAGGGGACTCAGACTGGGCCGCTGTTCGGGATGCCAGCAACTGGTAAAGCCTACAGCACCACGGCAACCGACATTTATCGCTTCAAAGACGGCAAAGTTGTTGAGCGTTGGGGCAACAACGATGGTGTCACCATGCTGACGCAGCTCGGGTTGTTGCTGCCGTTCGCGCAGGCCCAAGCCGCCCAGGCCCAAGCCGCCAAAGCCGCCGAGAAGAAGTAGGGGCAGGTGATGTCGATGTTGCGATCAATCATTTTCAGTGCGGTGTTTGCGGCAGTCTCGTCGGCGGCGTTGGCGCTGGAAACGCACTGCAAAGGCAACGAGAAAAACCTCGAAACGTATTTGAAAATGGATGAGGTGCTGTTCGAGCAGCGCGACGCCGAGCGGGTTTTGGAATTTTATGCGCCCGAGTTCATCAGCCATAACACCGATGCGGGTGGGGCCGGCCAACAGAAACGCACCGCCGAGAGCATGAAGGCCATGTGGGTCAGCTCGAAAAAGAACCAGCCCAACCGCAAGTTGCACAACGACCTCATCATCTGCGCCGACGATTTGGTGATGGTGCGCGTGACGGTGACCGGCACCCAAACCGGCCCGATGATGGGCTTGCCCGCAACCGGCAAAAAATACTCCAGCACCGCGATTGATGTTTTCCGCTTCAAAGACGGCAAAGTGGTCGAGCGCTGGGGCAATAACGACAGCATCAGCACACTAAGCCAGTTGGGCCTGTTACTGCCGTTTGCTCAGGCCGAGGCCGCCAAGAAATAACCGGGGAGGGTGCGATGGGGATATTGCGATCACTGGTTTTCAGTACGGCGCTGGCCGCAGGCGCGGCGACGGCAATGGCAGGTGAAGTGCAATGCAAAGGTAACGAGGCCATGCTGGCACGCTACCTCGGTATGTTCGACGAGGTTTTCAACGGCCGCAAACTTGATCGCATCGCGGAATACACATCCGAGGATTTTCAGCCTCACGATTCCGCGCCCGGCACGCCCAGAGGCCACGAGGCGATCAGGCTGTTGGTGGTCAATATGGCCAAGTCATTCCCGAAGCGCCACCTCACCAACGATCTGATCATTTGCAGTGGTGACTTGGTGGTGGCGTATCAAACCGTTGAGGGCACGAACGACGGCCCATTGTTTGGCGGTATGCCGCCCACCGGCAAGTCTTTCAACTTCAAGTGGATCGACATTTATCGTTTCAAAGCGGGCAAAGTCGTCGAGCGCTGGGGTGCGGGCGATGCGCTGGGCATGATGACCCAGATGGGCTTTAAGCTCACACCGCCGACACCCTGAGCATCACTTGGCTGCACACTGTGCATTCAGCGCAGCCGCAGCGTAACGCCAGTCCATCGCTTGATCGCGCCCGTTCATTTTACCTTCGATACGCGCGATGAGATTTTTCCCATCGCGGGCATAAATGACACGCTGCGGAAAATCATGTGTTGGGTTTTCAAAGACCACGCGGTTGGCATCTTGTGATTTCAACGCAAATTCCGTTGGCGGAACGCCGTCGGGGCTGGAGAACAGGCTAAGCCCGCCGCCTGAACCCTTGCCGATGCGCATCATCTCGAAGTGTGTGCCGTCTTTCGCGCGTGTGACGTTTGACCCCAACAACAAATCTTTCCCGCCGCTGGTCCAGGTCTCTGAAACTTGTTCGCTGTTGGCACAACTGAGCCAGTAGCCAGCCATCCATTCGGGCGCAGTTTGCGCTTGGGCTGTTTTAACAACGAACATTGCGACGGTGGCAATAAATAGTATTCTGCTGCGCATGTGTCTCTCCTGGTTGATGGAGGTCGAGATTAAGCACGTGGCTCGCGCGGCGGCTTGTACGATTCCGACACGGGCTGTGCCAGCAAGGTTGATAGTCCGGCTTTGCGTCTGGCCCACTCGGTCGCCGTGCAGCCCAGGTAGCGACGGAAGTCACGCGCCATGTGTGGCTGGTCGAAATAACCCACACTTAATGCTGCATCCAGCCAACCAGGATGCTCTGGTCGTTCAATCGCATTAAAAAGCTGCCGGAACCGGAAGATAGTGGCGAGTGTGCGCGGTGAGACGCCGACATGTTCCTTGAACCGACGTTGCAATTGCCGTTGCGTTAGGGGTTTTGCGGGCTCACCTAAATTGTATTCAAGCTGACATACAACGTCGCGCACATCGCTATCAATGCCAATCGCGCCAGACTTGATGGCGCCGCCGACATAGGTTTCAACGGTCGCAATGCGCTCATCCCATGATTTGGCTGCGCGTACTATTCGTAACAGTGTTGCTGCCTGTCGCCCGTGAATGGCCCTGAGGTCGCGACGCACATCCGTGCTCGTAGCCAGGGGTTGTCCGATGAAAGCGCGTGCGCCATCAGGCTCGAATCGCACACCCAGTACGCAAACGCGGCCTGTGGCATGAAGGGTAAGGGGCTGAGTGATCTGCCCAGCAAAAAGAATTGGAGGCTGCGTGACTCTGCCGGTCGAGGACAACTCGGCATAAGGGCGGCCCAAATGAACGATAAGTTCTGCACACCCGTCAGGCGGAACTGGTTGGGCCTCGTTGCTGGGGACGTCCGTTTGATACGTCCAAATGCAACGAACAAATTCGCGCAATGAGGCGCTGGGGCGTCGCTCGAAGTAATACCCTTTTCTGGCTTTGGCAGAGGGCATGTCGCGTGGGCGGCTAATTCAAATCCACAGCTTGTTTTTTCAAGTCGGCCAGTTCGCAATACTGCAACGCGCCTTCGTGCGTGGCAGCCAGCATAACTTTTGGTGCGGCCTTGGCGGCAAGGGCCTCGGCCCAGCGTGGTGCGCACAGGCACCAGCGGTCGCCGGGTTTCAGGCCGGCAAAACCAAACTCAGGGTGTGGCGTGCTGAGGTCATTGCCGCGTGACTTGGAGAACGCGAGGAATTCAGCGGTCGCGACAATGCATACAGTATGCGAGCCAACGTCTTGCGCGCTGGTATTGCAGCAGCCATCGCGGAAAAAACCTGTCAGCGGCTTGGTCGAGCATTCAGTGAGTTTGCCGCCGAGTACGTTCTTTGAGGGCCGCTGCTGAAACCGCCTACCTTCTTCATCGCTCATGTCGCGCATGTCGCAAAACTCCGGTCCAAATATCTCTCAGTCATATCCTTTTTGGCAGCACCACGGCTAGTCTACCTAAGCATTGTGAAGCGAGGGTGTGCTCGATATTCTAGTCCATCACGGTGGTAAGGGTTCTTATGCACAAACGTCTGCTGCGCCTGTTGGCGATTCTGATGGTTTTGGCACCGATGGGGGCTGTGGCGGCTGACAAAGAGCTTCGCATGCCACTTATCTCTGCGCCGCCAACGCTGGGCAACCCTTTTGGCGGTGTGGGCCCTCCGTCCAGTTTTGTGTGGAACGCTCTGTTCGACACATTGGTCACGCCCGGCAAAGCGGGTGATTTAGAACCAGCATTAGCGTTGTCGTGGAAAGCTGTTGAGCCCACGCGCTGGCGCTTCACGCTGCGACCGGGCATTAAATTTTCGAACGGCGAACCGTTTGACTCTGCGGCGGTTGTGACCACGCTACAGTGGTTGATGAGTGATGCAGGCAAACGCACCATCGTTGGTGGCGAAGTGTCGAACATGACCAAAGTTGCGGCAGTAGATGAGTTGACTGTCGACATTACCACTGATCGCCCCGACGCGATTTTGCCCAAGCGATTGACGGCTGTCAGTATTGTTGCGCCCAAGGCGTTCAACACACTGGGTATTGATGGTTTTGCGCAAACGCCCATTGGCACGGGACCTTTTGTTTTGAAAACCTGGAAACAAGGTGGCGGGCGTATCGTGGTTGAAGCGAACCGTGCATCATGGCGCAAGCCGATCATTGATCGCATTGTTTTTACAGTGATTGCCGATCCGACAGCGCGCATTCAATCATTGGCATCAGGCCAAATCGATTTGGTGATTCCGGTCTCGCCTGATCAAGCCGCGCAGTTCGACGGCACTGATTTTAGAACGATCATTACGCCTACGGCTCAGGTGTATGGCTTTGGGTTTGTGACGACCCAGGCCAAGAATAAGTCCGTGCAAGACCAGCGCGTGCGCCAGGCGCTGAACTACGCCGTCAATAAAGAAGCAATTACCAAAATAGTGATGCGCGGCGCCATGACTCCGGCCGGGCAAGGTGCCACGCCCGTCACGTTTGGCTATGACCCAAAGATCAAACCCTACCCCTATGATCCAGCTAAAGCCAAAGCGCTGTTGGCCGCAGCCGGGTATGCGAAGGGGTTGAAGCTGAGCGCAGAAATTGTCACGAGTGGATTACCTGGCGATGTCGGGTTCCTGCCGTTGGTGCAGCAAGATTTGCGCGCAGTTGGTGTTGAGCTAGAAATGCGCTCGACCTTGTTTCCTGATTGGTTGCGCAAATATCAAACCAACACTTTTGAATCAGAGCTGATGGGGTTGTCGTGGAATGGCGCGCCTTATTACGATTCGATCCGTGCGCTGAAATACCATTCATGTGATCAGCCCAATGCATTTTTTTGCGACACATCATGGATGCCAGAATTTGCGGCGACCGGACTAGAGTTCGATGTCGAGAAGCGGCGCAAATTATTGCAAGATCTGGCGCTCAAGGTGCAGGTCTCGGCGCCTAGCCTGTTTTTATATGAGGTCACGGATATTTCGGTGGTCTCACCCGACATTAAGAATTATGACGCGAAGCTGCGCGTTCCAGTGTACGAAGCCCTTGATATCGCGCGAAAGTGACCAGATTCCATCATCCAAGTACCCCTGTGGTGCGTAGGTATGGTAGTCTTTGATCAAACAACAAGTATGCACGGAAAGCCATGACGCCCCAGCGCGCCCTCCGACTTTTCACACCATTTTTTATTGTCAGTCTGGTTGTACTTCTCAGCCATCCTGCGGTAGCGCAAGAGGCTTCGCCGCCGCCTGCGTCGACCGACCAGGTAATGAAGCTTGATGTCCAAGACGTCAGCCCGCCACTTCCCGAACAAGTGCCAGAAATTGACCCCCTGGCATTGTATGGCGGAGATGTGGTGTTTGACGTTTATCGCAAGGGCAGCAAGGTTGGTGAACACCGCGCCACGTTTTCCCGCAACGGCGACGATTTAACCGTCACGACTCATTTTGATCTCGCCGTCGATGTGTTGTTCTTCACGGCATATAAATTTGATTACGACTCAACTGAAGTGTGGCGCAAAGGCCAGTTACAAGCGTTGGCTGTCAATGTTGATGACAATGGCAAAGTGTCGAGCGTCAAAGCTAAAATGGAAGATGGGTTGTTTAAAATCGATGGTCCGGGCGGCTCGTTTATTGCCTCGTCGTGGGTGTTTCCCACCAATCACTGGCATCGTGGCCAAGCCAACTCTAAGACGATCCTCAACACATTAACCGGTCGTCTGGCACAGGTGACAATCATTAACCGCGGAATTCAGCGTGTTGAAACCAAACAAGGTTCGGTTGAGGCTGATCACTTTGAGTACACCGGTGAGCTACGCGATACGCATGTGTGGTACGATGCTCAAAATCGCTGGGTCAAAATGCGCTTCAAAGGGCGTGATGGCTCGGTGATTGAATATCGCTGTCGCCAATGTGGCCTGGCACCGGGTGAGCCCAATTCCATTGCTGGTGATCGCGACACGCCAGCTTCGCCTGCGACAGGACCAAGTTGATGACCACCTCAGCACTTCCCGGACGCCTCTGGATAACCGGGGCAGGAAAGGGCATCGGTCGATCTGTGGCTTTGGAATACGCAGCCCGTGGCTGGAGTGTTGCCGTCAGCGCACGAACATCGGGCGATTTAACTGATCTCGCGCGTCAGGCTGCTGAAGCGAACTTGCCCGGTAAAGTCACACCGTTTGTGTGCGATGTCACCGACCAGGATGCCGTCAAGCAAACTTTCAAAGCCGTTGAAAACGCGATTGGTCCCTTAGACCAAGTCATTTTTAACGCAGGGACACATATACCTAATGAGGCGCGCACATTCTCGGTGGTACCTTTTCGCACGTTGATGGAAGTAAACTATCTCGGCTCAATTAATGGGTTATCTGCGGTGATCCCGCTGTTCATGGATCGCCGGGCTGGCCACATTGCTGTGGTCTCCTCAGTGGCTGGCTATCGCGGATTGCCCAAGGCGTCAGCCTACGGCGCGACCAAAGCCGCACTCATCAATATGTGCGAGGGATTAAAGCCGGAACTGGAAGCAGCTGGCGTTGCGCTTTCAGTGATCAATCCTGGTTTTGTGCGCACACCGCTGACGGACAATAATGACTTCCCGATGCCGTTTTTGATGGAACCAGAAGATGCAGCCAAAGCCATTTTTGATGGCATGGCCAAACGCAAATTCGAGATCGCGTTTCCGCTGCCGTTCGTGCTGATCCTCAAGTTCTTGAGAATCTTGCCTTATGGACTTTATTTCTGGCTGGTAAGTAAAACGACCGGAGTCTAAATAACGGCGCGCTACTCAGCGGCTGTTCTCATGCCTTCGCGGATTGGCGTGATCGAAGCGGTTGAGCGCATTTCCTTGTCGATCTGACGGAAAGAAATTGTCACCGTTCCTAAGTGAATTCCAAACTTCGAGACATCAGCCACGTTGAGCAATACGCCGTCGGGCTGCAAGAACATCCAGTCATTGAAATGTACGCGCAAGGTTCCGTCGCCAACCTTAAGGTCGAAATCGTAGGCCCAATTCAACGCGTTGCCGTAGCTTTTTCCCTGCGCAATGCCAATCACGCCGCCCGCAGTGCCGGTGTAGTTATTCTCGTTTTGCTTATCGATGGTCCACACCCGCTGCTCTTTTTCACCGTCGGAATAGACAAAGCGCTCATCGAGGATTAGTTGTTTGCCATCCCAGGTGCCATTGATATCAACAACGAACTCGCGCTTGAGGTTGCCAAAACGGTCAACGAACACTCCCCAAGCTTTGGTCTTGCCGGCGAAATATTCCTCGATCATGAATCGAGGCTGCTTATTGGCGAAATCTTCGGGTTTCATTGCGGTATTGCAACCTGAAATCAAAACCGCCATCGCCAATACGATGGTCGTGCGCAGCGTTTGCGTGGCCAAGCCAAGTGCCTTCGGTATCATTCTCAACATTCCTTCACCCTGCGCGCCGCCAACGTATCGAGCCGTTTCCGAATGAGACGCTGGCGCTTCGCAGTGATCGGGAAAGTCCAGACCAGCGCAACTGCTACCACCTTTAATACGACAGGCACCCAGGCGTAGATCACTGCCAATGACCACAATGCTGATGGGCTGCTTTGGCCAGCCTGGGGGTCAAACCCTAAGGCTGCCAGAGCCGGAAAAGTAAGGCCCACGGCCAAGGCTAGGGCCAGTTTGGTGGCCATACTCCACAGGGCAAAGAACAAACCTGCGCGCTGTTGGCGGTTACGGATTTCATCAAAATCGATGACATCGGCTTGCAGGGCGGGGGGCAAAGCCAAGTCCGCGCCGAGGCCCATACCGGTCACAACGCAGACCACACCAAAAGCGATGACCGCGCCTGCGGGCATCAGCGGCACCCACACGAATGCCGCACAGGTGAGTAACATTGCCAAGCACCATGCGCGGTGTTTGCCGTAGTTCTTACTGACGACGCTCCACAGTGGGATCGCGAGAATGGCCGACAGGAAATAGACGAGTATCAAAATGCCGCGTTCGGTTTGGCTGGCCTCAAGGCGATATTGCAAGAACAACAAAAATAAAGTCGACGGAATTCCGTTTGCAAAACCATTGATCAGCCATGCGGCAAGCAACCGGACAAAGGGCTTATTGGTCGAAAGCCCGCGCGCGCCGGTGATGACGGCCTTGAATGAGAAAGCAGTTGTTGACGCTTTATCGCGCGGCAAGGGGTCAGGCACACGCCACAGCATGGCAAGGATAAACGGGCCACCGGCAATGACCGCCATCCAACTGATGATCGCTAAAGCATCACGCTCAGTCATGCCGGCGCTGGCGGCATAAACTGGCACCGTACCGGCTGCGAAAATGCCAAATAACATCACACCTTCGCGCGCGGATGTGATGCGCAC
>JANLSL010000327.1:0-1638 GCA_031362385.1 Alphaproteobacteria bacterium
GGCGACTCATCGCAGAACCTGATCGGCATTTTGGAAAGCCGGTTGGATGCGATTATCTACCGCATGAAATTTGTACCCACCGTGTTCGCCGCGCGCCAAATGGTCAGTCACGGCCACGTGAAGGTCAACGGCAAGCGCGTGACTGTTGCCTCGTATGTGGTAAAGGTCGGCGACCTGCTGGAACTGCGCCCGAAAGCGCGCGAGATGGCGGTAGTGAAAGAAGCCATTGAGAACCCCGAGCGCGATGTGCCGGAATACATTGATGTCGATCACACCAAACACACCGGCGGCTTGAAGCGTATTCCCTCACTCACCGATGTTCCCTATCCGGTGCAGATGGAACCCAACCTGGTGATCGAGTTCTACTCGCGATAAAAATCGAAATTTAACAAAAACCCCGCAGGAAACTGCGGGGTTTTTTGTTTCTAAATTCGTCATTCCCCGACTTGATCGGGGAATCCAGGGCAATAAACTGGCATCGTGCATTTTACCCTGGATCGCCCGATCAAGTCGGGCGATGACAGTTGGGTTAGTCGGGAGATCACGCCTTGACCAACGACATCGCTGGCGAAGAGTTCTTCGGGTCTTGTTTCATTTGCGCAGGCGCCAAAAGTGGACCCAGCAGGCGAAACATGTTGCGCGCGGTTGCAGTGGCCCCGGTTGCGGCAGTCGGCCTGTCGTCGGCCGCGGTCGCCAAAACCAACAACATGCCTCGCCCACCTGAAAAAGCATTCGTTGTCGACTCAGGTTGGGCGTTGATCGAGAAAAGCGACAAGCTGGAACTGCTCCGTGGTGCGCAAATTTTGGTGCGCGACGGGGTGATTGCCGAGGTTTCGCCACAGCCGATCAAGGGTAAGTTCCCGGTGGTGGATGCGCGCAATCACTTGGTCGTGCCTGGGTTTATTTCAGGCCACACCCATGTGTGCAGTGCGACGCCGACGCGGGGCATTATTGAGTCGGGCCGGTTTTACAAATACCCGCTGGAATTGGTCGAGCGATTGTCTGATGCAGATCAAGACGCGCTGACGGCGTTTAATCTGGCCGAGTTATTGCGCTCGGGCTGCACAACCCAAGTTGAGATGAGCCTGACGTTACGCCAAGCCGAATCGTATGTGCGCATAGCCGATAAATGGGGTGTGCGCGGATATCCAGGCCCGATGATCCCTAACACGACAAGATTGTTTGATGTGTGGTTCCGCAAAGACGATGCGCCGTTGTTTGCCTCTGAAGCTGAGACGCTGAAGGAGATCGCGTTGGCCCACGCGTTTGCAAAAAAGAACATGGGCCGCAGCAATGGGCGTATCATGCCAATGATGACCGCCCATGCCACCGACACGCACACTGAAAAAACCATGAAGGCCATGAAGGCGGCCTGCGATGACTTAGGCACTGGGTTTCATGTGCATTTGGTTCAGTCGCGTGAAGAGGCCGCGCGTGTGAAAAACTTGTGGCAGGCCTCGCCCGTGGAGTGGCTAGAGAAATTGGGTATGCTCGACCAGCCGGTTTTTGGCGCTCACATGACGGCGGTTGATTGGGCCACCGAAGGGCCAATTTTGAAAAAACACGGTGTGGTGTTCTCGCATTGCCCCTCGGCGGGCGGGGCCGGTGGGCCATCGATGCCATACCCAGATGCGCTAG
>JANLSL010000366.1:0-4350 GCA_031362385.1 Alphaproteobacteria bacterium
CGAAAATTCCGACGCTTGAGCAATTGAACGCGCCTGAAATTTTCAAACAATTCGCCAGCATTGAGCGCGGCATGGTGTTGGTGACGGGCCCAACGGGCTCGGGCAAGTCGACCACGTTGTCGGCCATGATCGACTACATGAACACCAATACTGATTTGCATATTTTGACCGTCGAGGACCCTGTTGAGTTTGTTCACTCAAAAAAGCGTGCGCTGATTAACCATCGCGAAGTGGGGCGTCATACCAAGTCATTTGCGCGGGCATTGAAATCTGCACTGCGCGAAGATCCTGACGTTATCCTGGTTGGGGAAATGCGCGACCATGAAACAATCTCGTTGGCGCTGACCGCCGCCGAGACCGGTCACTTGGTCATGGGCACACTGCACACCAGCTCGGCAGCCAAAACAGTCGATCGTATTATCGACGTATTCCCCGCCGGTGACAAAGAAATGGTCCGCGCCATGATTGCCGGCTCGCTCCAGGCGGTGATCAGCCAGGTCCTCCTGAAACGCAAAGGCGGTGGGCGGGCCGCAGCGCATGAAATTATGGTCGGCACCAACGCCATTCGTAATTTGATTCGTGAAAATAAAGTGCCGCAAATCTATTCCATGATCCAAGTGGGTATGCGCTACGGCATGCAAACCATGGACGAATCAATTCGCAAGTTGGTTGAAGCGGGCACGGTTGAAGCTTCGGAAGCAGGCGATATGCTTAAAATGCTCAGCGGCGGCGAAGAAGTCGGTGCCAAGCCAGGTGCGGCGGCGACTCCAAGTGCACCCGCGCCAGCCGCCCCAACCCCGCAAGCGGCACCGGCCGCCGGCGAGCCTAAAAAGTCCCGCTCGCTTTTTTAGGTGTTCGCTTTCATTAGCGACGTTGCCAACTGCTAAATTTATTTTTGGAGCACGCCCGTGATTGATGCAGAATTACATACCTGGCTCAAAGAACTTGCAGGACCGGGCGGGTCAGACCTTTACATTACGGTTGATGCCGCCCCGATGTGGCGGGGAGACCGTGGCTTCGTCAGTCTGCGGGAAAAACCGCTGAAAATTGATGAGATCGAGCGCATGATCGGCTCGTTCATGAACGAAAAGCAAAAAGCCGAATTTGCGAAAAGTGGCGAATTCAACATGGCCATTGCGCTCGAAGGTTTGGGCCGATTCCGCCTGAATTTGTTCCGCCAACGGCAGATGCCAGGGTTGGTGGCGCGCATTATCCGCACGAAAATTCCCACCCTCGCTGACCTCAAGCTGCCCACACTTTTAGGCGATATGGTGATGGAAAAACGCGGGCTCGTCTTTGTGGTTGGTGGCACTGGATCGGGCAAATCAACATCACTGGCGGCGATGATTGGACATCGCAACGAGTCTGCGCCGGGGCACATTATTACCATTGAAGACCCGGTTGAATTTGTGCATGAGCACAAACAGTGCATCGTCACCCAGCGTGAGGTGGGCGTAGACACAGATTCATTTAGCGCCGCACTCAAAAACACACTGCGCCAGCACCCCGACCTGATCTTGATTGGTGAAATTCGTGAAATGGAAACGATGGAGCATGCGCTCAACATTTCCGAAACCGGCCACCTCGCCATGGCGACTTTACATGCCAACAACGCCAATCAAGCCATTGAGCGCGTGGTTAATTTCTTCCCTCAGGAAATGCACACCCAGGTTTTTCTGAGCTTGGCCAACAATTTGAAGGGCATTGTTTCACAACGCTTGGTTCCTAAAATCGGCGGAGGTCGCGCTGCTGCGATCGAGATCATGCTGAATATTGGCTATATCAAAGAACTTATCGGTAAGGGCGAGATTAAAGAGCTCAAGAAGATGATGGAGGAAAATGCCCACAACGGTATGCAAACCTTCGATCAAGCACTTCAGAAGCTGGTGAAAGAAGGCACGATCACCGAAGAAACCGCATTGGCCGAAGCTGATAATGTTGGTGATTTGAAGCTGAAGCTCAAACAAGCCAGTGTTGCGGCTGGTGGCGCAGGGGCGGGCTTGAAGAGCGTGGACACCTCGAAGTTGTCGCTTGGTTAGGCAGCCAGCTTCTTTTCTTCTGCCTCAAGGGCTGCCAAAAACGCGCGTTCAAGCGATGACGCTTGCATCGTGCTCATAAATTCATTTGCTTTGCCGAGATAAATAATTTTACCGGCATGCAAAATACCGATGCGGTCGCAAATTTCTTCGATGTCGGCCAAGATGTGTGAGCTAAAAAAGATGGTGCGCCCGGCGTTACGTGCTTCCATCAAGCGATCTTTCAGCATCACACGCGCGCGCGGATCAAGCCCGCTCATCGGCTCATCCAGAATCAGCAAGGGCGCATCGACCAATAATGTGCCCACCAGGCCCAGCTTTTGTCCCATCCCCTTGGAATAGGTTTTCACCTTGCGGTCCAGTGCAACCGGGTCAAGATCAAGACCGCGCGCCATATCCCGTGCTTTGTCTTTGTCGACCGACTGACCAAAATAATCCAAGTGAATGCTCAAGTATTCCCAGCCGTAGAGCTGCGGTGAAGGCTGAAATTTCTCGGGCAAATAGACTAAGTGCCGACGCGATTTGGCAACCGCATTGGGTTCGCCAAAGAATGTGATCTTCCCAGCCGCACTGCGTAGCGCCAGAATCGAGCGGATCAACGTCGTCTTGCCTATTCCATTGAGACCAATCAGCCCAAAGCACTCGCCGGCAACGAGAGAAAATGAGACCTGATTGAGGATTTGCCGCTTACCATACGATGTCGAAACGCCTTCGACGGCAAGCGGTGCCGGCGCCTGCGTCAAGGGTATTTGCCTTCGACGATAATGCCTGAATCACTGATAAACGTTTGGTTCGGCTCAAGACGCACAGGGCGCATGCCCTGGACACTGAGCGGTACCAAAAGTTCGACATGACGCGACGTAATTTGGGTCACTTGAAAGGCTTGAAAATCTTGGTTGGGGCCAATCGGTGACCCGTTGACCCAAATCGTCCAATCCTTGGGGCCGTAATACATGATGCTCCCAAGGTAAATTGAATCGATTTTCTCAGCCTGTCGTTTTGACTCTGACGTGATCTGACCCCCGACCATCCTGTCTTTGACGTCGTTGAGTTCATCAATTGTGAACATCAAGGTATCTGGCACCGCACGGCGCACTTTTTTACCGTCGGCGGCCGTAGGCGTGGGGTCGGTTATCGCTTTTCCCACTACTGCCTCTTGAGCATGACTCGGCGACAGCGTGGCAACCGCAAAAACAACAGAAACAATGGCAAGAAATCTCGTCATTTCTTCTCCTGCTTGTTCTGTTGCGCTGTCCGCCAGAGATATTTCAACTTGCCCTTCACGAGGCCTGAATCAGCACCGCGACTCACGTTGTTGAGCGCTTCAGGTGAAATCGTCGGGGCGCGCTCCATCTCCATTTCGGTCAGCACCATCGAGCCTGGAAAGTCGTCATGAACTGCTGCAATAAACGAATAGATACTTGCGTCAATCGGTGAACCCACCGAAAGATCGATGCTCTCCACCGAGACACGGTAGCTGTCGCTTTTAGGCTGGCTAGTCACAGATTCTGGTGCGGCGGCAGCGGCGGCTTGAAAGTTATACTGCAGATTTGATAGCCCAAACTCCAAAGCAAGGGCCTGCATTTGCCGAATCGCCGTGCGGCGGGTATGTGGGATCAGTTTGTCGCTGGAAAGCAGAGCGTCGAACCGGTCTTTATTATTTTTGATAAATTCAATGTCAGTTTTCGATTGAGTGACATTTTTTTGCAGCGTTTGTAACTCAGCTTGCAAACGACGAGCATCGACCTCGGCCGTTTCAAGCCCACTGCCGAGCGTCAGAAACAAAATGATAAACAAAACCAGGCTGCCGCCAATAACCGCTAAAGAAAGCTTCACCGGCTTGGGCAAATCGGGAATTTTAATGTCAGGTAGTTTGAGAGTTGGGGCCTTCATTTTGCGCCGCCTCTCGTAATCAACATCTCGATATAAAATGGTTCATCCGTTCGTGATGAGCCCGATGTAGAGACCTCACCTTCTGCAGATTCTTTAAACAATCCGCCGGTGAGTGCTGTCGCGGCTTGGGCTGCAACCGGCTCCTTAGTCATTTTCACAGCAAACTCTTTACCAAAGACTTCGCCGAATCTTTTCTCAAGCCGCGCCGCAGCCTTCACTGCTTCGTCAGCTGTTGAGATAACGCTGGCAAGGCGCATCGCAAGCGTTATGGAGTATCCACCTGCCCCAGCCTTACCAGCCGCCGCAGATCGTGCTTCCGTTGATGGCGCAAATTTAAGGCGAAGCAATTCAGCCTCACCCTGTTGCGCATCATAAACCTTAGAAATCAGCGGCAGCATGTCGATCTTGGCGATATCCATCG
>JANLSL010000378.1:0-2411 GCA_031362385.1 Alphaproteobacteria bacterium
TGTCAGGCGCGCGGGGCATAGGCTGAAAAGCCACGCCAGACAAGGGTTTTCAGGTGCTTACGGTGAAGAACTTTGTCTGAGAAGTGCGCATTGTGTCCCTGAAAACTGTCAAATTGGCCCACCCTGCCCCCTATTTCGCTACTATTTCGCTACGAGAAAAAACGCAGGGAATGAGGCGCGGTCGGCTCGGCTCGTTGGGAAATCGTCGCGGACCCGTTTATTCGCGTTCATTCGCAACTGTTTACTCAGATATGGAAATACAACAAAAATGTTTAGAATCTAGCGAATGAACTCCAAGCAGATGAAAAAATGGCTGGAGCAGCAAGGTGCCATCTTTCAGCCAGGCAAAGGTTCTCACTTGAAAGTCTTTCTCAATGGCCGACAGTCTTCGCTGCCGATGCATGGCACGGCCGAATTGGGCAAAGGGCTGGAAGCGGCCATCAAGCGCCAGCTCGGATTGAAATAAGGACACAACATGTTCGACTTCCCTGTAACCCTGACTCCAGACGACGGCAGCGTGCTGGTGACGTTCACCGATGTTCCCGAGGCAATCACGTTTGGCGCGGATGAGGCCGAGGCGCTGCTTCATGCGGTGGACGCGCTGGAAACCGGCTTGTCTTTTTATGTCGACGCGCGCAAGCCGCTGCCGCGAGCCAGCAAGCCGAAGCGCGGTCAGAAAACCGTGCGTCCGCCAGCCTTGGAGTGTGCCAAGCTGGGGTTGTACAGCGCGATGATGGAGCAGGGCATGCGCAAAGCCGAACTGGCACGTCGCCTGGGTTGGCATATGCCGCAGATTGACCGGTTATT
Source organism: Alphaproteobacteria bacterium (assembly GCA_031362385.1). Classification (GTDB taxonomy): domain Bacteria; phylum Pseudomonadota; class Alphaproteobacteria; order Rhodospirillales; family Rhodospirillaceae. The sequence goes on from JANLSL010000378.1 coordinate 808, forward strand.
CGACTTGCGCCACGCCTCCAAGCTTGAGCAACTTGAGTCTGCGGCAGCGGCACTGGGCAAGCGCTTGGTACTGGCGGTTGAGTAGGCGGTCACCAACTCGGCAAATTCCCTTTGAGGGCTGTGCGAGGTGGCTGAAGCAACCTACAAGTACCGGCTGCGCGCTGCGATGCGAAAAGCGATTAGCTTGAAGAAGGTTGCTGGGCGTTGATCTTGATGGCAATCGTCGGAGGGTGCTTATCAGGTGCGGCTCTTCATGGCTACACCATTGGAAAGCGGCTTTGGATAAGGCTCTTCAGGGTTATTTGTCGCTGACTCCTATTCCCCCTCCTTAGTCTGACCTTCACCGAGCGCCAAAGACGAGTGGAACTGCGATGCTTAGCCCAATGCCCCAGAACCAAAATTGTGCGGGCAAACCTATGAACTCGCCCGGCTTCGATGCGGTGGGGCCCTTCAGAGCTTCACCTAAATGAATCCCCGCAAGGAGCCATGGCAGTCCCGCCATGACCAAAATAGTAGCGGCAACCATCGGGAGCGGTCGTTCCTCGAGTGCGAGTAGAACCGCTATCGGATAGCCAACGATGTATGCGGCGGTCTGCTTGGCATCCATCGAGGTCTCCTTCGCACGCACGAAATTCCTCAGTGCCGTGACGATCCACACCACGAAAAACAGGATGATGAGACCGCCGGAACGCATCTGTGAGATTTAACGCAGAGTTAAGGTGCGTGCGCAGCGCGTCCGCTTGAACGCAAAGTTAGGAAACATAGCTAGGTGAATGACGATGGAAGATGACCAATTCGCACCCACAGAGGCACTTGTAATGATGATCCATTGTATTCGTTCTTCCGATGCGATTGAGGATCGATTTTTCGCGCTTGCCATAGCAACTGGGACACAGCCAATGCGGTGGCTCGCCGTTTGCCATAGCCTCCCTAAGCGCGTAAGTGACGATGCCACTCTCGATCTTGTGAAGTTGGTAGCGGGCAGACTCTGCCTGCCAATTTTCAAAGCGCACAATTTCTTGTTTGAGGTCGTTTTTCTCTTGGGCCAGCGACGCATTTTGCGCCTGCACGGACGCAATTAGGTAGTTCGCATTAATCAGGCTTTTTTGAAACTCAATAAGTTGGGCGTTTCTCTGATTTGCATCGGCCGAGGCCGCGATTTCTGCCCCGGCTTTGGCGAGGCCAGGAATGGCGGCAAGGAGTGCGCTTAGTGGGTCGGCCATGGAGTTCCTAACGAAGCTGTCCAAAAACCCGATTTCGCGATTGCTTCTTGGGTTCAGGGATGAGTAAAGAAAGCACAAATATCATCGCGTTGATTTTGCGCCCGTTTTGCCGGTCGAGGACTGCCAGTGGAGGCCTTGGACCGCGATTGGGTGTTTTTGCCCCTCATACTGCCGCCAGCCGCCATTCAGAAAAAACGGGCCAGCGACAATATAACTCCCATGAAGCTCAACTCTGCCATCAGGGTCAGTGCCACTAGGGTCAGTGCCATTAGTGCCATTAGGGTCTATCGTCTAAATCTGCAAGGTGACGCACTGGCAGTTTAGGACGAAGCGAGGTGGTTGGTTGTGCGAATTTTTGGGGCGGGTGGTGCGTAGTGAAGG
>JANLSL010000523.1:0-5618 GCA_031362385.1 Alphaproteobacteria bacterium
GCTCGCGGCTTTCGGCGACCGCCTTATCGGGCAAGCCAACGATGGCGAAAAACGGCGCGCCCGGCGTGATGCGGACCTGGACTTCCACGGGCCGGGCTTCGACACCGATGAACGCCAACGTGGAAATTTGCCCGTACATGAAGCCCCCCAGCATAAGATGAGGTTAGTCCGGACGCGGAGGGCCGGGCAATATTATACTTGCCAAACCCACCGTTCTCCGTTACATTGAAATCACAGGAGATTTCAATGAGCCTCATCGCCCAAGAACATTTAAAGAACGAAGCTGCTGCTTACAAGTGGGTCGAAGCACAAATTTGGCCGAAGGGTGCACAGTGCCCGCATTGCTTCGAGCAAAAGCGCGTTTCCAAAATGGAAGGCAAGGCGACCCGTCTGGGGCTCTACAAGTGCTACGCCTGCCGCAAGCAGTTCCGAGTCACTGTCGGCACCATTTTTGAGGCAAGCCACGTGCCGCTGCATCTGTGGCTGCAAGCCTTCTATCTGATCGCAGGCAGCAAGAAGGGCATCAGCGCCAATCAGCTTCACCGCACCTTAGGCGTGACCCTCAAGACCGCTTGGTTTATTGGCCATCGCATCCGCGAGGCTATGCGCGCCGGTTCGCTGGTTCCGCCGATGGGCGGCGAAGGCAAGACCGTGGAAGTGGACGAAACCATCTATGGCCGCGCTTCAACTCACCCAAAGGGCCGTCGCACCAAGAACGTCAAGATAACCAACAGCGCCCATAAGAACGTGATCGTTTCGCTTGTGCAGCGGGACGGCGGCGTTCGCAGTTTCCACGTTGCGGGCAGCACCGTTTCAGAGGTCGTTCCGATTGTGAACCAGAACGTTCGCAAGGAAAGCTTCGTCATGACCGATAGCGCCATGCTTTACAAAAAGCAGCTTGGCCACTTTGCAAGCCATGACCGCGTGGACCACTCGATTGCTGAATACGTTCACTATGAGCCAACCAAGACCGTTCACACCAACACTGTTGAAGGCTACTTCTCACTGTTCAAGCGCGGGATGCGCGGCACCTATCAGCATTGCAAGGAAAAGCATTTGCACCGGTATCTGGCGGAGTTCGATTTCCGGTATAACAACCGGGTGAAGCTCGGCGTCTCTGACGAGCAGCGGGCGATGAAAATGGTGAAGGGTGCGCAAGGCAAGCGGTTGACCTATCGAACGGCTGATAGGGCCTGATCCATCTGTAGACGATAGAGCAAGGAAGCGACGTTCCCGCGCCTAACCTGCAACACACCACGCATCAGAATCGGCTACACTCCGCTTGCGATCCGAAAATGCACAGCGACCCTGAACGCGCGGGGCAACGTGGTGTTGTTCTCGGAGAGGGTGGCTTCGTCCCCTGCTTGGCAAATGGAGAAATCCCATGCCTAAGACGCAGAAGATCGGCCGTGATGCCCGCAATGGGCAGTTTATCCCGGTTGATGTCGCGATCCGTCGTCCTTCAACGACGACGGTCGAGACGATCAAGAAGTAATCCTAGAGGAGTGCTTACTTGACGGGAGTGGCTGGGCCGAAAGGTTCAGCCCCTTTTCCGTTGGGCGTAACGTGCAATGATTTGCAGTGCTTATCAAGCATCTTTTTAGATGCTATCTAGATGCCATGCCGCGTTCAAAGAGTTCTGCACATAAGTTCTCCATTACCCTGCCGATGGGGGCAGACGGCTTGCTGGCTGAGTTAGTGAAGCGCAAACTGTACGGCGAGAACCACGCGGAGGTGGCTCGCTATCTCATCATTAGCGCCTTGGACGATTTGGTTCAAAAGGGGCGGGTTAAAGAACCAGACTAAGGAACACGAATGCCCAAGCGCAAAGAACCAGAGCTAGACCCTAAAGAGCAGTTCAAACGGTTTCAGGAAGCCGCGAAGGAACTTGGCGTGGGCGAGAGTGGGGAGGATTTTGAGAGGGCTTTCACAAAGATCGCAAAGCCTAGCCGTAGGAAAACGACTATGGCGCTTCGGAAGTGAGCACAAGCGGCGGTGGCGGGATAGCCCTCAACATCGCCGAAATGGCACTGCGAATAATTCCCAACAAGTCTATTGCTTCATCAATGGTCAGAACGTCTTCAGGGTGTACGAGAGTATTTCGATGGAGATCCTTTATTTGCCGAAGGGTTGCCCTCACTTTTGCGTCGCCAGCATTTAACTCTTCAAGCTTCTTTATGTAGCTGCCTAGGTTCCTATTCTTTGGGCGCGGTTCTCCGGAAGTCACAGCGTCCCAATATCTGAGCAGCACAGCCTCATTGGCGCGAAGTATGTGAAACCCCGCCGCAGTGCCCAATTCGAACGCGAGACACTTTCCAGCCTCTTGAATATCGGCGACCGCTTCAGGAACCTTCTCTGGCAAATCCTGGGGAAACAGCACTTCAGCTTGAGAGATCAAGTCTATCGTATCGTAACCGCCTTTTTTGCTGACGAAGTAGGCGTCGGCAGCATGTAGCTCGGCTTTCAGTACAGGTTCGAAGCCTTCAAGAGCGTTGAGCACGCTAAAGATATCAAGGAAATCTAGCTTTCTTGAAGGATCGGTTTCGGTGGTCAGTTTTTTGATCGCTTCATAAAGGATACCCCCTTGGTGAAGGGCCCCTCTTAATGCCTGAAAATATATAGCCTTGGGGTGAAATAAACCCGCCAACTGGTCCTCTGCATCTGACAGCGCAAAGCGTGCGGTGCTAATTGGTCTCCCCTCAACCATGGTCTCGCGCAGCCGTCGAAAGGCCAGCCCTAGATCGTAAGGGTACGACAGCGATATCCTTATCATCACGCCTCCGCATAATTGCGCGGGGCGACGCCCAATGAATTCCCGCGACGGCACTAGCTCATTCATCTAGCACCCCCGAAATGGGTTTGGGAAGTATAATATCCCGGAGGGCCGGGTGATTACGTAGTTGACAAACCACGGGATCTGACTATATTGGAATCATAGGAGATTCCAAGAATGTCGATCCTCAGCAAAAAGCATTTTCACGACGAAGCCGAAGCCTTCGTTGAGCTTGAAAGCATCCTTTGGCCAGAAGGCCCGGTCTGCCCGCACTGCGGCGCGGACAAGCGCATCTACTCCCTGACTGGCGTGCGCTCTAAACCAAGCAAGAAGCACCCGGAAGGCGTAGAGCGCCACGGCCTGAAAAAGTGCGGCGCTTGCCGTAAGCAGTTCACGGTTCGCGTCGGCACGGTCTTTGAGGACAGCCACGCGCCCTTGCACAAGTGGCTCCAGGCCATCCAGCTTATGTGCTCGTCCAAGAAGGGCGTTAGCTCGCATCAGCTCCACCGCATTTTAGAGGTCCAGTACAATACGGCTTGGTTCATGAGCCATCGTATTCGTGAGGCCATGCGCTCTGGCGGCTTCGGCCCAATGGGCGGCGAGGGCGAAATCGTTGAAATCGATGAGACCATCTACGGACGCGCCGCAACGCATCCGAAGGGCCGTCGCTCCAAAGACGCCAAGATCACCAACAGCGCTCATAAGAACGTGATCGTGTCGCTGGTCCAGCGCGGCGGCGGCGTGCGCAGCTATAACGTTGCAGGCAGCACAGTTGCCGAAGTCATCCCGGTTGTGAACGCCAACATTCGCAAAGAAACCGATCTGATGACGGACAGCGCTCAGCTCTACAAATATCAGCTTGGCACGTTCGCCAGCCATGAGCGGGTTGACCATTCAGCCGCTGAATATGTCCGTTATCGCGACGACGCGCCGTCAGTTCACACGAACACGGTTGAGGGTTATTTCAGCCTGTTTAAGCGCGGGATGCGGGGCACCTACCAGCACTGCAAAGAGAAGCATCTGCACCGCTATCTTGCGGAGTTTGATTTCCGCTACAACAACCGCATTCGACTTGGCGTTCATGACGAGGAACGCACGCTCAAGGCCGTGCGAGGCGCAAAGGGCAAACGGTTGACATACAGATAGCTTGTCGCGCCATCTATTGACTTCCTTCCTTCAAAACGCCGGTCGAAATCAAAGTCTTGAGCTGGTCTAAGACAAGAGCGCTTGTGACCTGGGCTCGTGTTGGCCCATACAACCCACCAGGAATCAACGCCTCGATTAACCGGACAGCGGTTGCTGGAAGCGTGATTGTGTACCCTAACGTTTCCTTACTCATGCTCATCCACACAATGCGATGACAATGCGATTGCAATGCCGTGGCATTGTACTATCGTCTTCTCCACAGGGCGAATCGCTTTCTCGTCGCGGATCGCTAAAAAGAAACGGGACGCTCCACTAAGGAACGTCCCGCACTTTGGTGGAGGCTGTGGGGTTCGAACCCACGAAGCTTAAATAGGGGTCTCTCTGGCGGTGAACCTTCGATCCCCCGTTCGGCCTGTACGGTTTTAAAGACCGATGCAATCAACCACTCTGCCAAGCCTCCATAGGGCCGGAAAACCTCCGGCTCTATGGAGGTATCTGCTTCGTGCGTTGCAAGCGGTGCTGTAGTTCTGCATTCTCCACAGGTAGCTACAAGGTTTCCTAACCTTTCCACAGGACCTGTGGGCAAAGGAAACTCTTGCTTCTCAAAAGGTAATGACTTGCATGCCGAAGCCAGCAGGCGACACCCGTAGCCAAGGGCAGAAGTTCATTGACGCCGCGCGCGAACTCGGCGCTAACGGGGACGAAGCGACGTTCAAGGCCGCGCTTCGCAAGATCGCCACAGCTCCAGTCAGTAAGCCCAAAAAGCCAGCCGCAAAACCCAAATAGGGTTGGCTAGTCGCTGACTTCTGGAAACCCCTCGTCATCGTAGCTCCAGCTGAATTGAGCGGGATGTTGGTGAAATGAGAATGTGGTTTTGAAGTTGTGCCTGATATGCTTTTTGGGCCAACTCCATCGCCAGTACTCGATATCCAGTTCCAAAGTGCCGTCCCTCGTATCGCCTCTTGCGAAGATAATGGGCGGGTCAAGGATAATGCTGGAGCCGCCGAGCTGGCTCGGTCGATTTGGCATCACTACACCTTTGGTCTGAGGATCGGCTCCGACCTGTGCCCGGCCAGCAAATGAACTACGGAACTTCTTTATGCGAAAATGAATCGGGAAATGGCCGTTGTTTTGCAGATGCACGCCATAGTCGATGCGATCAAGCGTGATGCTGTCCGTGCTCTGTGCCGAAATGCTTTGAGAGTTGGTCATTCCGGCATAGAAGAGCTTCGATTGCACCTTGCTACGATCAATCCAAAGCGACGCTTGATATAATCCCCAATTAACGAGACCAAAAACGGCTGTGCATGCTGCCAAGAGGTACGGCGTCTCCAGTTTTTCGGCCACACCGGCTATGAGGGCCCAAGTAGTCAAGGCTGGAGCCAATACGTAAAACGCGAAGGCTGGCGACTTGAGGAACCCCAATACGTTGCCCGCTGCGAAAGCCGCCTGAGCGCCCCGCAGTACCTTCTCGAATTTCCCCATATCCCCATCCTCGGCTGCCCGTGCTTTATCGCACTAGCCTCCGTAATCTGGGTGCGTGAAATACGCAATCTCCGAGGGCCGTCAAGAACAATTAGAGAACATGCAAACAGCAAAAATGTCTTCGCGCGGATTTTCATAGCGGCCGCTGTGCCGGGTCTAGCGCCCACCACAGCTGCCAGATCCACATGATCAGCAGAATGGTGGCGCCGGTGGC
>JANLSL010000528.1:0-5357 GCA_031362385.1 Alphaproteobacteria bacterium
GGACCTGAAGGCAGCACTGCCGGTGCTGATGAAAGCGATTGAGCGCGATGGTATGATTTGGGTCAGCTGGCCCAAGAAGGCGTCAAAAGTTCCCACCAACATCACCGAAGACACCATTCGGACCCATTGCCTGCCGCTGGGGTTGGTGGATGTAAAAGTTTGTGCAGTAGACGAGGTGTGGTCGGGCCTGAAACTGATGATCAGGAAAGAAAAGCGCTAGAAACGCAGCCCAATCTTTCGTTCCCACCGGTTGGCTTTCGCCCAGAGGCGCGGCATAACAGTTCATGTTCCGCAGGAATAACCCCAGCCAAGCAGCTTTTGGATTTATTCTCATCACCGCAGTGCTTGATACTTTGGCGTTCGGCCTGTTGGTGCCTGTTTTGCCCAAGTTGGTCCTCACACTTGAGGGTGGGGACACGACACAAGCGGCAACGCTTCTTGGTCTCTTCGGCACTGCTTGGGCGCTTATGCAGTTCTTTGCTTCGCCGGTTCTTGGCGCGCTGTCAGATCGCTTTGGCCGTCGGCCAGTCCTCCTTTTGTCGCTGGCAGGATTAGGCCTGGACTATATTTTGATGGCAGTCGCGCCAAATGTGGCTTGGCTTTTTTTGGGGCGGTTGGTGTCCGGAGTAACCTCGGCTGGTTTTCCAACGGCCATGGCGTATGTGTCTGACACGACGCCCCCCGACGCGCGCGCGAAGCGCTTTGGTCAGATTGGCGCTGCGTGGAGTTTTGGCTTCATTATTGGCCCAGCACTTGGTGGCCTGCTCGCGGGGGTTGATCTGCGCGCGCCATTTTGGGTGGCAGCGGGTTTATGTTTACTCAACGCGGCTTATGGTTTTTTTATCCTGCCTGAGTCTTTGCCGCGCGAAAAGCGCAGCTCATTTAAATGGCGCAATGCAAATGTATTTGGCGCGCTGGCACTGCTGCACTCGACACACATATTGCTCGGGATTGCGTTGGCGATGTTGTTCTTGCGGATCGGGGATAATGTCAATCAAGCGATTGTTGTATTATATGTCGAGCAGCGCTACGCCTGGACCAATCTACAAACCGGGCTGATGGTCGCGACATACGGTGCCTGTTCGTTGCTCGCACAAGCTTTCCTTGTTGATCCTGCGGTCAAAATACTCGGGCACCGTGGAACGTTTGTGCTTGGACTGCTCAGCGGTGTCGTCGCCTGGACGATTTACGCTTTCGCTTCTGAAGGGTGGATGTACCTTCTGGGCATTCCATTTGCAGGTGCCCTGGGTATTGCGGTTCCTGCGATGCAAAGTATTGCCGCAAATGCTGTCGATGAGCAGCAGCACGGCAAACTTCAAGGAGCCCTTGCAACGATTGGTGCCTTTGGCAGTATTATTGCACCCATACTGTTCACTCAAGTTTTCAATATTGGGAATGCACTGGCTGGTGTGCCCAACTCAATCGGGTTGCCGTATATGCTTGCTGCCGCGTTACTCGTTGTCGCACTGATAATTGGGTGGCGCGCGGCAAAACCTCAAGCGCTAAAGCCTTAACTCACACCACACCGGTGTGTGATCTGAGGCTTTTTCTTTACCGCGCGGTGTTTTGTCGACACCAGAGGCTACCAAACGATCTGCTGCCTGCGGCGAGCACAACAGGTGGTCGATCAGCAGCCCGTTGTCTTTCTGCCAGGCACCGGCCTGATAATCCCAATACGAATAAATATGCGGCTGGGTGTGAAACACGCGCAGGGCATCGGTCAGGCCTAAATGCAAAATTGCGCGCAACTTGGCACGGCTTTCGGGCTGCATCAGGGCGTCATCTTTCATCGCGCGGGCATTCCACACATCGTCGTCTTTTTGGATGATGTTGTAGTCACCGCCCCAAATAGCAACCTCGTTGTCGCTTAGGCGGGATTTAATGTGTGCTTTGAGCCGCTCCATCCAGGCCAGCTTGTAGGGGAATTTTTCAGTCGTGATGGGGTTGCCATTGGGCAAATAGATCGAGGCCACGCGCACCGAGCCGTAAACAGTTGCCTCGATATAGCGGGCTTGAACATCGGTTTCATCGCCAGGCAGGCCGCGTACCACGTCTTCAATCGAGGATTTGGAAAGTATCGCTACACCATTGTAGGTTTTCTGGCCGTGAGTGACGACATTGTAGCCGGCATCCTCGATTTCCAAGCGCGGGAAGCCTTCATCGACGCATTTCAGCTCCTGCAGCAGGACCACATCCGGGGTAAAGGCTTTCAGCCATTCCATAAAATTGGGCAGGCGGGCCTTGATCGAATTAACGTTGAAAGTCGCAATTTTGATGGCGTGAGGGCCAGGCTGTTTGGATGTCATGGCGCTAGTTTTCGCGCGGGGCCGTTAACTTTTCAAGCCATCTCCTGACCACATTTCCGGCGTGTGCGGCAATTCGGTTACACAGTGAACGAAACAGACCAGGGCCGCTGTTTGCCTGTTGGCCGAGAACATCATTCTGTTATGATCATAAGGAAATCGGGGCGGAGGGGTTCGCGTCCGGCCTAAATATTTAGTCGATTTGCGCCATCTTTCTAGGGGGATCTCACGATGCGTTTGAATTCCGTTCGTACCTTGCTTTTGGCTTCAGTGGCGCTGGGTGCTTTCAGCTCAGCCGCATCGGCGCAGCAACAGGCGCAAGCAGCCGGGTTGGGCATCGAGGAAATCGTTGTCACTGCCCGCCAACGTAATGAAACACTGCAAGAAATTCCCCTCTCCATTGCAGCGTTTACGGCTGAGGACATTCAAAAAGCTGGTTTCCAAAACCTCGGCGACATCGCGATGCAAAGCTCGGGTATTCAATTCAACCCGAACGCAGGCGGGTTAGCGGGCCGCTTTAACTCGGTCATTCGTATGCGCGGCGTGTCGGTGCTGGGCTCGCTGCCGCACCTCCAAGCCACGTCGTTGTTTGTTGATGGCGTCTACTCGCTTGGTGGCGCGCAAGTATTGCCGATCCAAGACCTTGAGCGTGTTGAAATTATCAAAGGTCCGCAGTCAGCATTCTTTGGCCGCAATACTTTCGCTGGTGCCATCAACTACATCACTAAAAAACCGAACCTTGAAGAGTTCGAAGGCGCCATCGATGTCTCGGGCGCAACATTCGACCAGTATGAGATGAACGCTCAGGTCACTGGACCCGTGGTCGAGAACAAGTTGGGCTACCTGGCCAATGTGCGCCTCTATGATAAGGGCAGCATGTTCACTGCAACCGATGGCGGTGCGCTGGGTAAGCAGAATTCCAGGTCTGCTTCGTTGTCGTTACTCGCACATCCGACTGATAGTTTTAACATTAAGGTGCGTGCCTTCTACCAAGAGGACGATGACGGCCCCGCAGCTGAAGCTTCCTTGGGAACCCGCGGGGTCGCAACCCCCGGATTGTTCGGATCCGTTGGGTTCGATACGTGCTCTGGAAAAACAACGACCGGCGTATCGGTTGCTGGTGCTGTGGTCGGTTCGCGCGGCGGGGAAACGATTACGCTCAGCCCCAAGAATTTTATCTGCGGTAAGATTCCACAGCCCGGTCGGGCAGGTGCGCCCAAGATTACGTCCAATACCAGCTTGTTCCCCACGCAATTTGCGCGTGTACGTCCAGGCTTTGACTTTGAATTGAGCGTGCCAGTTCCAGCCGTGATTGCTCGGCCAACTTTCCTCGTCGACAATCTTATTAACCGCAAATTCTTGAAGGGAATTCCCACGCTTGATGGCTTTGGTCTGCGCCGTAATACGTTCCGTGGATCGTTGAATGCCGATTGGGAGTTTGCCCCAGGATATAAGGCGACCCTGACGGCTGGCTACAACGATATGAAAGCCAATTGGCTGCGTGACTTCGACGTGTCGGATGCTGAAGTGTGGTATTCGGCTGATCCGCAAACCGGCAAAGACAAAAGTGCCGAGTTACGCGTCGTCTCGCCCGGCGAAGATCGTTTCCGCTGGGTTGCGGGTGCTACTTATTACAAGCAAACTTTTGTCACCAATGGTGGTGGCGGATTGTTGGTCACATCGTGCTTCAATCAAAGCTGCTCGATCGGGCCAGTTAATGCCGCACTGGCGGCAACCAGCGGCGATCGGGCAAAAGTTTACGCCGGGTATGGGCAAGCGTCTTACGATATTTTCGAACAACTGACACTCGATCTTGAATTCCGCTATATGCAAGATACGCGCACGAATACCCAAAATTTTGGTGCGTCAGTCAGGAACTTGTCGGAAAAGTACAAGCAGAAAACGCCGCGCATTATTTTAAGCTACAAACCAAGCGATCAAACAACGATCTATGCGCAAGGATCGCGGGGCACGTTGCCGGGAGTGATTAACGGCTTGGTTGCGATTTGCAGCCCGGACACCTTCACCGTTGCATACACCAACCCACGCACCGGGTTGCCCTCAACAGCATCTGAGTGCGATCAAATCGCAGGACAGTCACCCGGTGGAAAGCTGATCGGCTCAACGCCAGCTCAGTATCTTGATGCACTCGAAGCGGGCATCAAACAAGGTTTTGCCAATGGGGCAGGTCGTGTCAATTTAACCGGCTATTACTACAAGTGGAAAAACTTCCCCACGCCGATTTCGATTATTTATGTGCGTGATGCTGATGATCCTGCGCTGCGCGACCGTATCCCAAAGGCTTCGGCCAATACGCTGGGCATCAACACCTCAGGCAGCGCTCAATTCAAAGGAGCTGAGTTAGAGACAGCATTCGCGTTGAACAGAAATTGGAATTTCAATGCAAACCTCAGCTACAACAAAAGCAAGTTCACAGAGTTTGTGAATGTGGGGCTGTTTAGCAATGAAGTCTTCAACTTTGGGGGCATCAGCCCTGTCACCGGCTTCCGCGCAGGTGCTACCACAGACGCGACCACCATTAGCGCGCAGGGCAACCTGAAGGGTAAAAGCCCAACGCGTTACCCGAAATGGATGGGCAATATGTCAGCTAATTACACCAATACTTTAGTTGGTGATTGGAGCTGGTTTGCGCGGCTCGATGCCATTTACAATGGTAAGGCGTACGTTGATCTGTGGAATTTGGCGACAACCGATGCTTACTGGCTGTTCCATACCCGCGCCGGTATTGAGAAGGATAATCTCAGGATCGAGCTCTATGTTCGCAATCTGTTCGATGAAAACAAGTGGGCAGCGGCAACCAGCGGGGCTGACTTCGCAAGAACCGATTTTGGTGTTGCAGGTGGATTTAGCTTCTCGGCCCAAGCCATCTATCTAGTGCCCCAAGACAAGCGCACCTTCGGTCTGCGCATGAACTACAAGTTCTAAAGTTAAGTGGAGGGGGGAACTCCACGGGGCCGGTCGCAAGACCGGCCCCTTCTTTTTACGGAGCTTGTGCCGGTCGCAAGACCGGCCCCTTCTTTTTACGGAGCTTGT
>JANLSL010000599.1:0-10248 GCA_031362385.1 Alphaproteobacteria bacterium
GATGGAGAGTTTGCATAAGTGCGCCCTTGACCTGTTCGGCCTACGGGTAATCGCTTGACCTTGCCTCGTCAATGCTCCATTCAACCCAAAGATGTTTTTGAATTTCCGGCGTGTGTGAAGGTACGAATGGCTGAGACAGAATTAGACCGCGCCGAGAAGCGCTATGCCCAGGCCAAGGCCCGGCTCCTCGCGCTGAAGAACCGGGAAGCGACGAAGGCGCGCAAGTTGGACACACGGCGCAAGATCATTCTGGGCGGCGCGCTGGTCGATCTGGCCGAACGGGATTCCAACGCTGCCGCCATGATCGAGCGTCTGGTGCGCAACCTGCCCCGCGAACAGGACCGCAAGGCCTTTGAGGGCTGGGATGCGAAGCAGCCCGCCAAGGGTGAAGATCCCCCTACCCCGCCGCCCGCTGCTCCGGGTTCCGCCCTGCCCGCGTCCCTGCAGAAGCGGACGCAGCATCTGGCTTCCTCCAAGAGCTAAGCAATTCGACGGGCTGAACCGATCACCGGATGCGCAACCCACAACACCGAACTCATAAATCTTGTCGCTGATCTCTTAACACGCATTGCACATCTCTGATCACGGAAATCATAATGCTCAAACCCGGTTCTGCCGCCCCTGCCCCATCCTTCGCCGCGCTCAGTGAAACTGTGGATCTTCTGGGCATTGTTGTCGCCAAGATGTCGGAGAAGCTGGATCAGTATGGGGAAACCCTCGTTGCGGTCCAGAAGACCGCGCTGGAAAGCCGGGACGCCGCTCAGGCGGCTAAGTCCTACACTGATCCGCAGCGCTATGGCCGCCACATCGGCAACGAGATCGACAAGGCATTGGTCGTCCCCCTGAACCGGCTAGCGGCCTTGCACTCCGGTTTCGCTGCTGATCGGCAAGATACCAGCCGCTCTCTGGATGATCTGGCCCGACAGGAAGAGGCCGTGCTTCAACGTCTGCGGGATGATCAAGCAAGGGCAGGACGGTGGAAGAAGCGCATTCCGTTCATAGCCCTCTTCGGGTTGGTCCTGGCGCTCGGTCTCAGCATCGCCCTGCCTCGCTTCATGGCAGACTACGGCACCGCCTGTGCTGTCCTCGGGGGCGAGTGGCTGAAGGAGAACGCAAATGGCCGGTTGGCCTGTGTTTTCTATCGTCAGTGATGAAGTGCCAACGACGTGTATGGGCCTTATGGTCACAACGCTGGGTGTTATATATGTGTTAGATAGGTGTTACGCGAATCAGACGGCCACTTAAGCAATTGAATAGACGAAATTAATAGGCAAATTTTTCCGCCTCCGGTGGGTGATCTTACGAAAGATGGTGGGTGATACTACGAAAGATGGTGGGTGATCTTACGAAAGCTTGCTGGTGGGTGATACTACGAACCGCTTGCGTCGGTGGGTGAAATTACGAATAGTGCGATGATGGTGGGTGAAATTACGAAACAGGACCGAACGCCGCTGCTCCCCTTGCGTCATGCGCAGGGCGACTTCTTCGTGTGCGACATCTTCGACGCTGCGCCTAAAGGCGACATGGCCTCGATGGCGCACCCTATCTTCACCCTTTCGACGAAGCCCGACACGAAAAAACGTCGTTATGTTGCCACTGATGGCAAGAGCTATGTGGAAATCAGACCGAATATGATTGGCCTTGCTACGGTCCATGATCGTGACGTGCTGATCTACTGTATTTCGCAGGTTATGGCTGCACTGAACGATGGCAAGACGGTCCACCGGACTTTGCGGTTCAAGGCATATGATTTGCTTGTTGCTACCAATCGTCCCGTGGCCGGAACCGGTTATATCGGCCTCAAGGCTGCGCTTGAGCGGCTACAGGGAACCCAGATCGAAACGAACATCATCACAGGTGGCGTCGAACAGATTGACGGGTTCAGTTTGATTGATCGCTATCGGATCGTGCGGGAAACCCGCGACGGCCGCATGCTCGATCTCGAAGTTACCCTTTCCGATTGGGTATTCAATGCGATTGCTGGTGATGATGTTCTGACACTGAACCGTCGCTACTTCCAACTCCGCAAACCTCTAGAGCGCCGCCTGTATGAACTGGCCCGCAAGCAGTGCGGAACCCAGCCGGAATGGAAGTGTGGCCTTGAAAAGCTACAGGCCCGCACCGGCTCGACATCCTCGGACAAGGAATTTAGGCGGCTCGTGAAGGACATTTGTAAGGCCGACGAAGAACACGATCACATGCCGGACTATGCCTTCCGGCTGGAAGCTGACATCCTGACGGTCACGCCGAAGCCGGAGTTTCTGCATGCCTACACAGCCAAACCCCAACAGGACCGGCTGACTGGCGGCTACATTTTACCCCTCTCGCCGGATACGCTTGAACGGGCGCGGGAGCTTGCGCCGACGTGGGACATCAATGTCCTTGTCGGGGAGTGGCGAACCTATGCCGCAAGGCGGAAGGAACCTCCGAAGAACCCGGATGCTGCGTTCCTCGGGTTCTGCAAAAGCTGGTACAAGAAGCGCGGTCGCAACGGCTGGTAGAGTAATTACTCATTTACTCAAATACTCAATCCATAGGTCGCGGGTAATGCTGGATATCGTTCGGCCTTCTTCCGCAGCCCGCCCCTTTATCCGACGATAGAGAGAGTCCTCGATCTCCGCATTCAGACGGCGCTTCTTCTCATTTGTTTCAATCACATCATTCAGAAGCTTCGTCTTGATCTCATCACGCTGGCTCGGTCGTTTGCTCGAAAGGGCCATCATGCCCCCTCCGCTTCGATAAAGGCGAGGATTTCATCGGTCAGAGCGTTCACTTCCGCTAGGGCATCGGCGTTCTTGCTGTCGAACACTGTCCCCCCCTCGCTTGCGGTTTGGGGATAAACCTGTCGCTGGGTGATGTGTGTGGCGAATACCCCCAGACCTTGCTCTGCGAGCGCCTTGACGATCTCGTTGCCGAGACGTGTTCCGGCGATTGCACGGCTGATGATGAAGCGGGCAGCAGGTTTGCCTTCTGTCACCTCCTGACGCGCCTTGATGAAATCAACTAGGTCCGAAGCCGCCCACAGGTCGTAAGGGCTAGGCGTCACCGGTATAAGGACAAAGTCTGTAATCTTGATGCTTGCGGCGATCATGTCCTCGAGTTTGGCCGCGCCATCCACCACGACGAAGTCGTAGGCGGCGGCGACATCCGGCAGGCTTTTGACGTTGTTGGCACGGTCCAGGGCCACGAGGGGCAGGGGATTCTTTTCGTTAGCCGCGTGCCAGTCTCGGGCACTGCCTTGCGGATCGGAGTCGACGATTAGAACCCTATGTCCGCGCTCATGCAGCGAGCGGGCAAGGTTCGTCGTGATGGTAGTTTTGCCGCTGCCGCCCTTTGGGTTCAGTATCGAAATGATTGGCAAGCGGGCCGCCTCCATGGAAATGAGTTTTTACTCAAATGAGTATATACTCATTTGAGTTGGACGCAATGGCTGTCTTTGGAGCACCGCAGTAGGGCTATACCCGGCCCTTCAGCCGCCGCATGAAATCCATCCGCTCATGCAGGATGGCTATAATGACTGGGCGGGTTCCGGCCATCCAGGCGATGAAGTGATGTTCGCAGCGGTGGATGTGGACGCCTTCCTGCAATCCTTCCAGCGCCTTCGACCTCGCCCGCCCGTCACCCACGGCCTCGCAACAGGCTTCGATCTGGTCGAAGTATTTCTCGGCTTGGTCAAAGCCCCACGTTTTGTAGGTATAGCGCCAGATATCCCGCAAATCCGTTTCAGCGGCGAGCGTGAGGTCATAGGACGGCATGGGAACGGCTACAGCCCGGCCTGCTGGTGTGCTTCACGCCGAATGTCTGCAAGCGACTTCTTGGAAAACTCGCCAAGCCGCGCCTGCTCGATCCTGGGCTTTAGAAAGTCGGCCAAGGCCGCAACCGCCTCGGCCTCACTCATGTTGTCAAGGGCAGGGGCATCGCCAAGGGTGCGCTTCAGCACGAAATCCTTGATGCTCTCGCCTTTCAGCGCAGCGATGGCCTTCAGCTTCTGGTGTTCTTCGGGGGTGATGTTGATTGAGAGTCTTGGCATGCCTGCAACATAGCACGGCACAGTGCACAAAACAACATTTGTGGCCTGTGCCCTTCTGATCATCTTCCCACCGACCCGGAAGATCTGGGCGATATCCGGTAGCCGTGCCTGCGGCGCGAAGAAGGCGAGTTCGCGGGTGCGCCGAACGGTAGGGTGAACGATTCTTTACCATCTGCCTCTACGAGCGATCCTCGGCTCGGCGGGAGGTTCCATGCAGCACAATCTAAGGGAATTTCTCCGCCACGGCGGCAGCGGGCAGTATGTTTTCGCACGGCAGAACGGGGCCGTTTACGGCTATCGCGCGGGCATTTCGATCAAGTCGCTCTTCCCAGGCTATGCCGATCTGCGTGCCGACTTCACCGACCAACTTGACCGCTTGATCGCCGAAAACACCCGGATGCTGCTGAATGCGCTGACGCCCCCGGACACCGTGCCTTGGGTGACCGAAGCCGACCTGCGCGACGTTTCGGATGCGAAGGAGGAGGCGCTGCGTCAGTGGGATATGCGTCTGGCGGCAATCCTCGAGGAATATGAGACCCACCCGCAGCGCCTGCGTCCGTTACGGACAGCGATGGAAGAGCGCCTCCTTCGGGCCTTCGCGGGCCTGATCAACCAGCTCCGGCAGCAAGACCTCGGCATCGAGCGTTACATTTGGCACTCCCAAGACGACGCGAAAGTGCGCGACAGCCACGCAGAGCACGATGATCAGGTGTTTCGTTGGGGCGAACCGCCGACAGGCGGTCATCCGGGTCAGGCCCACAACTGCCGGTGTGTCGCCGAGCCCGTCGCGCCGGGGGCACGAAACGAGGTCGACCTGGTAGATTATGTGCCCACCGGAAATGGGTATCCCCTACAGGATCTTCTGGAGCACGAGGCCGGGGGTGGACATACTGTTTCCCTCCATGTCGGGAAGAATGAAGAATTCCTGATGCGAGCGGTCAGCGTCGATCAGTTTCAAAGTCGGCTTTTCAGCACTTTTCGTAAACGACATGGATCGTTTTCTTCTCTTCAAGCTGCGCAAAGCCTGACGAACTCCAACCTGTCCCGAAACGCAGAGATCGTCAATGAGGTAGCAACCGGACAAAGGTCGGAGGCATTCCTGACCAGCGAATTTGCATCCGTGACAGGAATCGAGGCGTTCCGAACTGGACCGAGAGAGTCAGCGCCGGTTGTGATTCGGCAGACATTTGGCGTCGCCACGCTTATCCAGTACGCGCCGGACATGCCAAACGGCTTCATCATCATAACGTCTTATCCGAGGAACGATTAAAGTGAAACCGCCCCAAGCCTTCTATGACTTCACATTGCAGTTCCATCAAGATCTGCATCTGGTTTATCCAGACTGGGCGTCGGAGTCTCCAACCGCTCGTCATGATATCTACTCGAATTTCCGCCAAAGGTATGGCGATCAAGCAGTACGCGACCTTAGTGATTTTTCTCGGCGATTGCTGTCCGATGAGGATCTCGACATTGAGACGCTTTGGTTCGAAGAGTCCAAGGCTGACTGGGTCATTTCTGAAGATGGGATTCGGCGGCTCTTCAAAGATTTTGAGGCTTGGGCCTCATCCTTGGGATAACGGCGACTCAAACCACTGCAGCCCTTCCACCCAGTTCGCCACGATCAACCCCGGCACGCCATCCACCGCCCGCTCTGTATCCCGTTCTAGGTCCAGCCGCATACGCAGCATAAGCGTGTAGGTACCTCCGCATTGGTATCTTCCAACGAATGACTAGGGCCAGAACGCTACGCACGCCGCACTGTCTTCGCGCTGACCCGGAACAACTGCGCGATCTCGGGCAGAGGTCGCAACTCCTCGTCGCGCATCTTGCGCACCTCGGCCTTCTGAGCCGCTGATAGGGCAGGGGGCCTGCCCCCAACCCGGCCCCGTTTTCGCGCCGCCTCCAGCCCTTCCTTAGTCCTCTCAGAGATTCGCTCTCGCTCAAACTGAGCTATAGATGCGAAGACATGGAACACCAGCCGCCCGGCGGGCGTGGTGGTGTCGATGTCCTCGGCCAGCGACCGGAAACCCGCGCCCTGCGCCTGGATCGTGTCCACGATGTCGAGAAGGTCGCGCAAGGAACGGGCGAGGCGGTCATACTTGGTGACGGTGATCACGTCGCCCTGGCGAAGCTGATCGAGCAACCGGTCCAGCTCGGGCCTGCTGCGGGCCGTGCCGGTGATCTTGTCAGCGAAGATCCTCTCGGCACCCGCCGCCTTCAAGGCGTCGAGCTGGCCGTCCAGGTTCTGGTCCTCTGTGCTGACGCGGGCATATCCGATGATCATGCCGCACTGTGCCAAAAACCTCCCAAAACCGCAAAGGTTTTGTCATGGGTTTTTGTCCTGCCTAAGTCCTTGATGCGGGGCAGGGCAGGGGGCAGGGCCAAAAACGACCATTTTTGTCCGATTCAGAAACCTTCGGAATAGCACTCGACGCTTTCTCGTGGTCTTCTGCAGAGGCTCTTTATGTGCTCTCCAAGAGCTCCACCCTGTGGCCCTCTGGATCTTTCAAAATACACCTCAGTCCCCACGAACTCAATTTAGGTGGACTGACTACCTCGTGGTCATTTGGTAAGTTTGCGCGCGCCTCACTCATAGATGTGACTAAGAATCCAAGTCGCGTTTCCGAGGTCATACTGCTATCATTCTTGCACGGGTAAATCTCAAGCACTGCTCCCCCAATCGCACAAGCGTGATGTTCGGGCCCATTTCCATGCTTTTCAAGAACGAAATTCAACCCTAGTGCCTGATAGAAGCCAATCAGGCGGCTTGGGTTCTTCGATCTCAGCACAAGAAGATTAATTGACGAAACTGACATGCCAACGAACTACGCGGTTACTCTTGGGAAATCCAAGCGGGCTTCCATATCTCCAAACACTACTTTGGTTTCCAGCCGTCCCCCCATAGCAGCGACAAAACCAGCTATACTCTCTAGTTGAGGGTTTGGTTGCTTTTCAGCCCGTTGAACGGTTGGTTGAGTAACGCCAAGACTTGCTGCCAACTGAACTTGTGTTAAGCCTAGCAAGGCACGCAAATCCGCTAAACCTAGCGGGGCTAACCTACCTTCAGCCTCAAACAACTGTTTCAACTGTTGTATTCGAATCGCGGCTTTCTGTGGCGACTTGAAAATCTCATCCGGCTTTTGCCCAAATTCCCCGTCAGATACAAAAAGACCGAACCCGACCTCAGATCGGTACGAAACCTCAGTAGCGAAGCCAGCAAACGCGACGTCCAAGAAAAACTCTCCCTCAAGTAAATCTGGAGCATCGACGCTCACTTGAACTCTTGGCTCAATGGCTTCTAGCAATGCTGTAAAGTCCACTATTGGTTGCGGCGTCTTCATTTCATATCTCCAGGGTTCGACCTGAGCGACCAGGCTTGTCTAAGATCACTTCGGGCTGTTTCCCAATTTGCTCGACGGTTTCGATCCGGATTGCTCCTTCAGTGGACAAGAATGTGTTGTGTAGCCTCGACCGATATCGGACGAGGTCTTTGCGTCCTCCAACCGAGCGCCGAGCGTCAGCTTTGGGCGGGTAGAAGCGACCATCGTTCAAAAAATTGTCCGGGTCATGGACAACTCCCGAATGTTCATCCTCCACTAAGTTGATCGTTTCACACAACAACTTGTAAGCCTCATCGATGTTGGACGCCGGTTTGGCGGTGTTCAGTCTCTCCAGGATCATGGAGAAGCGTTCCTGACGTGACGGATTCATCTATAGCCTCCAGTACATATACAGCGCAATGCATAATGTCAAGCCTGTGTATCAAGGCGATTGCGTTTGTGGGTATGAGACAGGCTGTGAGGAAAAAAGTTTGTTGGTGCGGGCTGTCTTGTACAGCGCGATGCAACCGCCTTTTGGGTGTCAGGTCAATGATGGGCTGACCCAGCAAGGAGACCCAGCAATGTTCTATCAGGAACCCACCGACTTCGAACCCTTCACCATGGCAGGCGATGGCGGCTGCGGCGGTGATTGCGGCACGGGCGGCAGCGCCTGCCATGGCGACTGCAACGGCTAAGGCGAAACAGGGCGGCTCCGCTCAAGCGGAGCACGTCTCCCCGGCGGAGGAGGTCCGCCAGCCAATGGACACAAGGCGGTTGTGGCCCAGAGACAAGGAGGAGCAAGCCATGGCTGAACGTATCAACCCGGATACCGGCGTTTTCGAAGTACAAGACGGTTTCTTTGCAGAAATCTTCGACATCTGGACACCGAAGTAAACCAGCCTCGCCGCCCCTATGGCAGTGGCCATGGGGGCGGCCACATCAAAGGAAGCACGCCATGATCACCGACCAATCCGACTGGGACCTGCCTGTCTGCCCCTTCTGTGATGGTGAATGCTATTGCCAGTTCGGCAGACGACAGCCACCCAGGATGTAACCACGAAGCGCCGCCAACTCAGGCGGCGCTTGCCTGTTACAGTTCCCACCCCAGATCCCTGTCGAGTTCGCGCTGCCGCCTGCGTTCTTCGTCGATTTCCTGCTCGCGTTCCCGCATACGGGCCTTTTCCCGCTCCCGGTCTTCCGCCCTGGCTTTGCCCAACACATCGGCGAGCCTGCCGCGTATGTCCCGATCACGCTGCCCCGGTGCGTGATCATGCTCCTCGCCCAGATCACGCCCGGCAATCCGAGCCAGGCGGTCCCTGATCTCGTCGGGTTTCAGTTCCTTCGCCTGCCGCCCTGCGGCGGCGCGCAGCGCCGTCAGCCCGGCACTGACATGGCCCTGCCCTTCTTCCCGGGCTTCTGCCCAGGCATAGCGCGCCAGTTCCAGCCGCTCGCGCATTTCCACGAACATGGCTTTAGCCTGGCGAACGGCATGCACCCGCGCGCCCCGCTGAGTCAGCGGTTCATAGTCGCGGCCCTCGGCCTCGGCGACCAACTGCTCGCGGCGCTCGATGGCATTTGCGGCAGCACCAAGCTTCAGCTCCGGCTCGCGGTCCAGTTCCTCGGCCTTTAACGTGTCACCAAGTGACAGCGCCTCTTCGCGCTGCACCTCCAATGACCGATGATCGACGCGCTCCTCCTGCCCCGCCAGTTCAAGGGCATGGTTTTGCAGCTCGGCCCAAACCCCGCGCATGATCTCGATCTCAGGCCCGCCCGTGCTGGCGGCATCGAGAATGCGGGTTTTGTCGGTCAGCCCCTCGGCAGACAGAACACGGGTGGTGGTCAGAATGTGGGCGTGGTGATTACGCTGATCGCCCTCGCTGTGCGGGGCATGGATCGCGACGTCTGCCGCCACACCATACCGCTCAACGAGCTGCGCGGCGAAAGCCCGCGCGATCTCGATCCGCGCGGCGTCCGATATCTCGGACGGCAAGGCCAGCTCCCATTCGCGGGCGGTCACCGAGTTGGACCTGGTCTCGCGCGCCTCGGCGGCGTTCCACAGCGCGGCCCGGTCTTGGGCCCAGGACGGCGCATCATCAGGGGCAAGAATGAAGCAAGCCTCAACCCCGCGCTTGGCGGTGTAATCGTGCATGCGCCCTTCCCGGTCGCACTCGATGACGGACGCAGAGCGATAGGCCGCCGCCGCCGTGGCGGATCGCCCGGCGCTGCGTTTGACCGTCTTGACCGAGAGGTGGAAGCTGGCCATGGCCGCGCCCTACCGATCCGGCGACGGGCAAAGGCAGGCAGACTGCCAGGCATGCAAACAGGCAGACATGCGGCCTGCTGACCATCCGGGCGAGCATGCAGCCGCGCAAACAGGCAGACATGCAGCCACGCCGACCGGCAGGCGATCATGCTGCCCATGGCGCGCGCGGCCATCGCCAGGATGGGCCGGAGTTTGCCGGACAAGCAACGCGCGGCAAACCTGATCCGGCAGTCTGTCCCGCTCTCGGGACAGGCGGAACCGGATCGCCCGCTGACGCTGACCACCTCGCGGAACCGCCCCGCTCTCGGGGCCAGTTCCAATGAGGACGGCAGGGACAGCGGGGTGTGATCCAAGCCGCGCAAGGCCTGGCTTGGGAAGGTTTGGAAGGGGCAGCGCGCCCTGCCATTCCGATGCCACGCATCGGACGGGGACGCAGTCGGCGGGGGGCCATGCCCCCGGTGAGACCGCACGCAAATCTCGGAAGCGCCGCAGGCGATGGAGAGTTTGCATAAGTGCGCCCTTGACCTGTTCGGCCTACGGGTAATCGCTTGACCTTGCCTCGTCAATGCTCCATTCAACCCAAAGATGTTTTTGAATTTCCGGCGTGTGTGAAGGTACGAATGGCTGAGACAGAA
>JANLSL010000622.1:0-7407 GCA_031362385.1 Alphaproteobacteria bacterium
GATTGGCAGTTTTTTTATTGGAGCAATTATTCCGCCAACCGCAGCAAAAGATCTCACTCCGTTTGTCAAAGATATCTGGCCCGGAATTTTGTGTATCTTCTTACTCGATATGGGGTTGATCGCCGGTCGGCAATTGGCACACGCCCATCAATTGAAGGGCGGGCTGGTGGCCTTTGGAATTGTCATGCCGCTGCTGGGTGCCTGCCTTGGGTTGGCGGCTGGCGTGGTGTGTGGCTTAAGCCCCGGTGGCGTTGCGTTGTTTGCAGTATTGGCAGCAAGCTCGTCTTATATTGCAGTGCCTGCTGTCATACGGGTCGCACTCCCCGAGGCCAACCCAGCTGTTTATATGACCTTGTCGTTGGGCATTACGTTTCCGTTTAACATTGTCTTTGGTGTGCCACTATATACTGCGCTCGCGCAGCGCCTTGCTGCAGGCTAGGGGAAAACATGAGCCCGACAGGCTTTAAACGCATCGAGATTGTCACCGAAGCGCTGCGCGTCAAGCAAGTCACGGCCCTGCTTGATGAGGCAGGTGCTACCGGATGGACCATGTTGCCGGTCATTGCCGGCAAGGGCCATCATGGCGTTCGTCACGGGGGTGACCCCAGTGGCATCAGTGACACCGTGATGATTGTCGTGATTGCCTCGCCGGCCCATGCCGACGCGATATTGGCAAAATCTGACGCCATTCTCGCCGGTCGCACCGCCATACTTGCTGTCTCTGACGTCATGGTCATCCGCAAGGATCGCTTCTAGGGATTTGGCCCATAAACGAGGCGAACACGCGGCCTCACAGTTCCCGATCTGCAAAACAGCAGTTGTGCAGGCGCGTGATAGGGCATTACACCTGTGGCTCTCAACTTAAGTGCCCCCATGCTCTGTCCTTGAATGACGGATTTTTCACCCCTCGCGACACTCAAACACTGGTTCTCAGACATTATCTTTCGTCGCATTTTCAAAAATGCCGCGTTGATGTTGTCGGGGCGCGCCGCTAACGGGGTGATGGGGCTGATCACCCTCGGGCTGATGGCGCGCGGCCTCGGGCCAAAAGATTTTGGCATCGTTGTTCTTGTCCAAACTTATGTGTTGGTCATCTCTGGCCTGACCACGTTCCAGTCGTGGCAAGCGCTGATTCGCTACGGCGCGATGAGTCTGAAAAAAGCCGACCGCACTGAATTTCAGAACCTCCTGAAATTCACAACACTCCTTGATCTCCTCGGTGTCTTGCTTGGTGTGGCGGTTGGTTACTTTGCTGCACCATTAGTTGGGCCATTGCTCCAGTGGAATGATGAGGTCATTGCAAACACGCAGGCATTTAGTTTTCTGATCTTGTTTACAGTCGTTGCCACCCCAACCGGACTGTTGCGTTTGTTTGATCGGTTCGACCTGATCACACTTCAATCACTGATCACTCCGCTTGTCCGTATGCTCGGCGTTGCCCTCGCTGCTTTCGTGGCGGCCCCGGTGTGGGCGTATCTGGTGGCCTGGTTTGTGGCCGGTGTCATTGGCGGCGTTTTCTTAATGGTGTGGGGCTGGCGTGAAGCTATTCAGCGCAACTTGCTCAAGGGGATGTCGTGGTCTTTGCGCGATCTGTCGCGTGGACATGATCGCATT
The DNA here is from genome assembly GCA_031362385.1 of Alphaproteobacteria bacterium. Classification (GTDB taxonomy): domain Bacteria; phylum Pseudomonadota; class Alphaproteobacteria; order Rhodospirillales; family Rhodospirillaceae. The sequence continues at coordinate 1,615 of JANLSL010000622.1, forward strand.
TGGCGATTCTCGATTATTTCCAATTTCCATTCTTCGCTCCAGCTTGTCACCGGTCATATGGCGATCTTCTTGGTCGGCATCGTTGCGGGCCCCACGGCAGCGGGCCTTTATAAAATTGGTAAGGATGTTTCCACCGCGTTGACCAAGCCCGCCGAGATGCTCAATCATTCGATCTATCCTGAATTTGCCAAGCTCGGTTCTGAAGGGGGGTGGTCTGCATTTCCAAAGTTGATCTGGCGTAGCGGTGCAGTGGGTGTGGGTGCTGGCATGGCCTTGCTTGCATTGTGCATCACCACAGGTGAGATGTTTTTGTCGCTTGTCTTTGGGCCAGATTTCGCAGCCGCCAATAGTGTGCTGGTTCTTTTAATTGCCGCCGCAACTCTGACCATCGCAGGGTTCTCAATGGATCCAGCGTTGTATGCGATGGGGCGGCCTGGCATTGCGCTTCAAGTCAATATCATAGGCGTGTTTGGCGTTTTTCTGCCGCTGTTGCTTTATTTAGGTGATCGCCAGGGGGCAGACGGCGCAGGCATTGCCGCGTTGGCCTCAAGCATTGTCATCTTTATTGCCATGGCTGTTTTAACAGCGCTGGAACTCCGCAAGCGAATGGCTACTGCGGTTTTGGCCGCTTAAGTGCTGTGAGCGATTCTAAAGTTCCGCGCGATTGTTGTGCGGGGTCCCACAATGCACGGCGCCGTGAGGGAGCAGGGGCGTCTGGATGCTGGCGCTTTTCAGCTTCAAGCGGAGTATGTGCTTTAATCGTGTCATAGCGCGCGCGGCGCAGCAGGGCTTCATCAAGCCCCCAGTCACGATAGCCCATGGCAATTTCACGGGCGTATTCCAGTGTTGGTGCGGCTAACCCATTTTGTGTTTTCATCGCGTAAGCAACGGCACTGATCTGCGCGCCGTTGCATGTAACGCGCACTTTGATCTGGCCGTAGTCATCGCCTTCAAAGCGATCAAGTGCGCGCAAGCCCCCCGGTGCAATTTCCCACAGCGCGCCGACAACCTGCGAGCCGACTGAGGGGACAATGTCAGCGAAGCGCTTAAAGCAAAATCGGAAATCTGCCAGCGTCGCAACACCCGCGGGCTTGGCCCCAGGGCAGCGGGTTGCCATCGCGCGTTTATTCAGATTGGAACCATAGGCAAAATAATACATGGGCCATTCATAGCGCGTGTGGTGCGCCTGGTCACGGTACAGAAAAAAACGGCGGGCTCAATAATGAGCCCGCCGCGAGTGTGCTGGGGATGTGGGGTGGGGAGGGAAGAGAACCCCAGCGTTACTCTTGAGAGTTTGCAACCGCTTGGCAGCGTCGCAACGACATCTGCCTACATGCGCAAACTCAAACTCTCGAGCTCTGTTTGGTCCAACGGAGAATGCTTGCGCTGATCGCAACAAGCCGGGTGAGGAAGATGATCGTCGTTCACGCAATACCAGTTTGGCATCACAGCAACACGATTCTCTTTGGTCTCATCGCGAGACTCCGTTGGGGGAACAGAGCTCACACTCAACACAAAACAGTGCGCTGCTTAAGGAATCATGAATCCCGCTTAAGGCCGCAGTTTGCTTGATGTTGCGCACAAAAAAATCAGGCTCGAGTGAGCGACTCGAGCCTGATCAAGATGACGGGCTGTGAAATAAAATCAGATTATGCGGCGCGCTTCAAAGCAAGGGGCAACTCGAATTGGCTGGCTTTGGCTAATTCCCAATGACGGTTCAACAGCCGCGCGCGAATCGACATCAACTCATCGGCTTCCTGACGCAACGCGATGCACTCACTGCTTTTGGTCCAGGGTGCTTTGGTGGCCAGCTCAGTTGCAGAGTCGGCGAGGAAAACCAGTAAATCTTTTTGATCGCGCGTCAGCATGACAGCCCCTTTTCGGCCCAAATGAATTTATACAGGCATAATGCTGCAATGCGGTATGAGTCGCAAGCTCATTTTGTGCATTGCAGCATTTCGTTCTTGGAATGGCTCGAAAGTAGCCCCTAAAAAAAAGCTTGAAGTAGCGTTTTTGCTCGCTTGCATGCAGCATTTCGCACTACATCTGCATGCAAAACTGGCCTGTGGATAACCGATTTTCGACCCTCAAAAAATTGAATTATTTCAATGTTCTGTATGAGTTCTCTCATAATGCACTGCACAACCCCAATATGTCGTTAAAATATTTTTTATACCCCCAAAATCTAGTTGACGGGACTCTCTCACGCATACACCATATGTAGCGGCGAAACCGTCCTAGAAGACTATCTCTGGGGTGGGAGGGGAAAAACTGAGGGAGCTGTTTGGGAAGCCCAGACGACAGGGCAAAACCACCCAACTCAGCTAGAGCGGCCACTATAAGGCCAACCGATCGCGGACGACTATGTCTTTGGCAGCAAAGACTTATGTGGCCGGGAACGGGCTCCGATTCCCCCCGCCGTTGATGTGGAACAGGCACCGGCTGATTTTCGCCGATTGCTAGGGCAGAACGAGGGGCAACTATGAATTATGCGTTGGATGTTGGGTCTGTGGCTGTTGCCGCTCCGCAATCACTTTCTGGCCAGCCGCTCCCTAGTCCAACACCACGTCCCGGTCGTGATTCTGCTGCTCTGGATGTCGTTCCCTCGATTCGGATTGATCGGTCGCGTGATGCCCTGCTGACCGATTTCGGCAAAGCCACGCTCGAAGATCGTTATTTGCTTCCTGGCGAATCATACCAAGACATGTTCGCCCGCGTTGCCAAAGCCTATAGCGATGACATCGACCACGCGCAGCGCATTTACGACTACATGTCACGTTTGTGGTTTATGCCTGCCACGCCGATTCTCTCAAACGGCGGCTCGGATCGCGGCTTGCCCATCTCGTGCTTCCTCAATGCGGTTAACGACGACTTGGATGGCATTGTTGGCACCTGGACCGAGAACGTCTGGCTGGCCTCGAACGGCGGCGGCATTGGCACTTATTGGGGCAACGTTCGCTCAATCGGCGAGAAGGTGCGTAACTGCGGCCATACCTCGGGCATCATTCCCTTCGTGCGCGTGATGGATTCGCTGACACTGGCAATTTCACAAGGCAGCTTACGTCGTGGTTCGGCGGCGGTGTATCTGGATGTGCATCACCCTGAGATCGAAGAGTTCTTGGAAATTCGCAAACCGTCAGGCGACTTCAACCGCAAAAGCCTGAACCTCCATCATGGCATCAACATCACCGATGCTTTCATGGAGGCGGTGCGTGATGATGCGCCGTTCAACCTCACCAGCCCGAAAAGCGGTGAAATTCGCAAAACCGTAAGTGCCCGCGAGTTGTGGCAGAAGATTCTCGAGAATCGTTTGAACACCGGCGAGCCCTATTTGATTTTTGGCGACACCGTGAATCGTCAAATGCCCAAGCACCAACGCGAGTTGGGCATGAAGGTCACCACGTCTAACCTGTGCAGTGAAATCATGCTGCATACCGGCCCCGATCACTTGGGCGTTGATCGTACCGCCGTGTGCTGCTTGTCGTCGCTCAACGTCGAAACCTGGGACGAGTGGTGCAACGAAGAGAACTTCATCGAAGACGTCATGCGCTTCCTCGACAACGTGCTGCAAGACTTCATTGATCGCGCGCCCAGCTCGATGGAACGCGCCAAGTACTCAGCCATGCGCGAACGCTCAGTTGGTCTGGGCATCATGGGCTATCACTCGTTCTTGCAGCTGAAGGGCATTCCCTTTGAAAGCGCCATGGCCAAAAGCTGGAACATTAAGATGTTCAAGCACATCCGCCGTGGGGCAGATGCCGCTTCGGTGAAGCTGGCCGAAGAACGCGGTGCGTGCCCCGATGCGGCCGAAACCGGCGTCATGGCGCGGTTCTCACACAAACTCGCCATTGCCCCGACAGCCTCGATCTCGATCATCTGTGGTGGCACCAGCCCGTGTGTTGAGCCGATTCCGGCGAACATCTACACCCACAAAACACTGTCGGGCTCGTTTGCGGTGAAGAACCCGTATCTGACCAAACTTTTGGCCGAGAAGGGCCTCGATAACCCGGCCACCTGGAACTCGATTCTCGAGCACGAAGGCTCGGTTCAGCACTTGAACGGCCTGACGGACGAAGAGAAGACTGTGTACAAAACAGCGTTTGAAATCGACCAACGGTGGATTGTTGACTTTGCCGCCGACCGCTCGCCCTTCATTTGCCAGGGTCAATCCATCAACCTTTTTATCCCGTCGGATGTGGATAAGTGGGACCTGATGATGCTGCATTGGAAGGCCTGGGAGTCGGGCGTGAAAAGCCTGTACTATCTGCGCTCGAAGTCGCTACAACGTGCGGCGTTCGCTGGCGTCGATGCCGACAACACCCGCGCATGGCCCGAGCGGCGTTTAACCGAGAATAAAACCGACTACGAGGAATGCTTGGCCTGTCAGTAAGGGCCGTCGTTTAAGTTCTCGCCCGTCTTTTGATCTATTTGCTGTTTGGATTGTTAAGCTTGCCATGAACCTGATTGTTCCCACCGTCGTTCCCATCCAGACAAAGCCCGGCTTGATGACTTCGAGCATCGGCTACAAGCCGTTTCGCTATCCGTGGGCGCACGACTATTGGAAGCTCCAGCAGCAAATTCACTGGATGCCCGAAGAAGTTCCGCTGGGCGAAGATTGTAAAGACTGGGCCAGTCGCCTCACCGACAACGAGCGCAATTTGTTGTCGCAAATTTTTCGCTTTTTCACTCAGTCGGACGTGGAAGTGAACGACAACTACATGGAACGCTACGCGCGCGTTTTTAAGCCGACCGAAATTAAAATGATGTTGGCCTCGTTTTCTAACATGGAGACGATTCACATCGCGGCTTATGCGCTGTTGTTGGAAACCATTGGCATGCCCGAAACCGAGTTCGGCGCGTTCATGCAATATCGCGAGATGGCCGACAAGCACAGCTACATGCAAAAATTCGGCGTCGACAGCCACGCCGACATTGCGCGCACCCTGGCTATGTTCGGTGCCTTCACCGAAGGGCTGCAATTGTTCGCCAGCTTCGCGATGCTGTTGAACTTCCCGCGCCAAAATAAAATGAAAGGCATGGGCCAAATTGTGTCGTGGTCGGTGCGCGATGAAAGCCTACACTGCGAAGCTATGATTCGCGTGTTCCACACGTTCTGTCACGAAACCGGCTGCCTGACGCAATCGGTGAAAGATGATATTATTGATTGCTGCAAAACCGTTGTGGGCTTAGAGGACAAGTTCATCGAGCTGGCGTTCGCGCTGGGCCCCGTCAACGGCATGACGCCTGATGACATTAAATTGTATATTCGCTACATCGCCGATTGGCGCCTCGGCCAGCTTGGCTTGCCGCCTATTTATAACGTCGCAGAACACCCCTTGCCGTGGCTGGTGCAAATTCTGAACGGCGTCGAGCACGCCAACTTCTTCGAAGCCCGTGCCACCGAGTACTCCAAATCTGCCACCCGTGGCCAATGGCACGGGGCAGAGGGCGTGTGGAGCCACTTTGACAAAGTGGTCAAAGCCCGTAACGCGGCCACTGAAGGTGGCGTCATTCTACAGTAACTTCGCGGCGTAATGCGGTTGTGGCAGGATCCTTCGGTTCAACCGCAGGAGCCTCAGCGATGTCAAAAAATTGGTGCCTTGTCATCCTTATTGCCATGGTCGCGCCGACGTTTGGCTATGCCCAACCTACCAAGCCGCTGATCATCGGGCATCGTGGGGCCAGCGGTTATTTGCCCGAACACACGCTGGAGGCATACCGGCTTGCGATCACGATGGGCGCAGATTTCATCGAGCCTGATTTGGTCAGCACCAAAGACGGTGTGCTGATCGC
>JANLSL010000637.1:0-3787 GCA_031362385.1 Alphaproteobacteria bacterium
CGATGCTGATGTGGCCTCGCCCTGCATCAGTGTGTGCAGCGTCGATCCGGTGACTAAAATGTGCATTGGCTGTTTGCGCACGCTCAAGGAAATTGGCGCATGGCGCAGCATGGGCTTGGCTGAAAAGCGCGCAGTTGTTGAGGCCACCGAAGCGCGCGCCCTTTCGATTCCGCGCCGGAATGCGGGCGGGCAGGCCTTTGCCCCCGATCACCCGAAATTGAAGAGATTTCGTAATAAAATCAGCTAGATAGGTTATTTCCCTGGCTCTAAAGCCCTGCACAAAGCGCATGACTCAGGCCCACACTATTCATTGATAGTTAGTCTATTGAGCGTACAATTAGTGGTATCCCGGCCTTAAGACCGGGCCTTGAGAGTACGACCGAAAGGCCAACAAATGACCACGATGGTCGCCACCGACCGCTGGGTGCCTGCACCGGCTGCCATGAGCTTGGCGGGGGACGCGCTACCCGTGCCTCGGCTGCCTGATTTGGCTGACGTGCGGGGCATTATCGCTCGCACCCTGAGCCGCACCAAAGCCCTAGGTCGCGATGACCTGACCCAAACCCGCGCTGCGGCCCAGGCGGTGATGGCGGTCAGGCCCGATCTCACCTTGTCCCAAGCCCTGAACGGCATCGCGCGTCTGCAAGCGGCGGGCGCTGTTTAGAGCAAGCAGCGTTAAGTTGAAATCGGGCTGCTTGCTCTAACGTATTGTTTGGTCGCGTCGTTTTCGCGGAAAACCGGGATCCACTTTTCCGCACGACGCTCTAGCTTGCTCGAGTTGCTACAATAAATAGCCGGCGCATGGTGAACAGCACCTTGCCATCGGACTGGCGCGCATAGGCCTTGGCGGCACACGCACTGTAATCAGCCAAATAGTCAGCTTTCTCGGTTTCATTCAGAACTGACAGAAACGGTACCAACCCCGTACTGGAAATCCATTCTGTCACTGGGTTCTCACCTTCCAACACGTGGTGATAATCCGTCTCCCAAATATCAACCGTATCGGCCAAGGGCGAGAGCAGGTCGTAATAAACTTGTGCTGCGAGCGGGTCGCTGTGGGGGTGAATGCCTTTAAACCGTGCGCGCCATTTGTCGGTGGTGGCCAACTTCTCGATACACGTGTGATAGGGCTGCCCGCCTGACTTGGGCACTTGAATTGCCAGCACGCCGCCCGGCATCACTTGGCGCATAATCTGTGGCAACAATATCTCGTGATTGTTCACCCAATGCAGTGACGCATTAGCAAATACCAATGCAGCGGGGCGCGGTGCCGTCCATGTGGTGATATCGGCCGGTTGCCACTCAATGCTGGTGGGGAATTTTTCAGCCGCAGCCGCCAACATTTCCAGTGACGAATCAATACCCGTCACATGCCGTGCAGGCCATTTCTCTTTGAGGCGCTTGGTGAGCGTGCCTGGCCCACAGCCCAAATCATAAATATCTCCGTGGACCGATAACGTAAGACGGGGCAACAGATCGTCAGCGGGCCGTGCGCGATAGGCCGCATAACGTAAATATAAATCTGGATTCCAGGTCGTGGTCATCGTCGTCAACGGCTACGGGCGCACCAAAATTGATACATCTCAGAAAATATGCCGGGATTGTTATGCTCGAAGGCGTCCCATTTGTCGAGGTCGCGCGCGCTTGCATCACCTGGGAATGCGTCTACAAACTTTTGCTTGATGTTGGGTTCAGTAAGGTCGAACCCTAGAAATTCTAACCCGGCCTCGAACAATAATACCTTCAAGCTGCTGGGGGTGAAGCGCAACTCTTGCACATTGAAAATCAAATCATGCAGACCATCAAGGGTGAAAAATTCCGGCGTATCGACCACCGCGCGTGCGGGATCATCTTTTGGCAGGCCGATCAGTATTTGCCGTGCGGTGCGCACGCCATCGTCGGTATCGGGGATGTTATGTTCCCATATCACATGCCGCGCTGCGATCACTGCCGTTCGTCCGCGCTCGCTGTACAGTGCAATACGCATCAGGCCATTAGGTTTTAACGCCGCAGCCAATGCGCGCAATCCTGCTGCGGGGTCGGCCATGTGATGGAGGACGCCTGCACTTTCGATAAGATCAAATTTCTGCGCCAGGGCGCTGACATTAAGAATATCACCAACCCCGAAAGTGATGTTGGATGCGCCGTGCTGTTCGGCCTTCAAGGCAGCATAAGCCAGACTGGCACGGCTGAGGTCGAGCGCGGTGATAGACGCCTCAGGAAATGTCAGCGCTAACATTACCGCACCGCGCCCGGTGCCACAGCCTGCCGAAAGAAGTTCAGGCGGTTTGCTTTGAACCGCAATACCCGGAAAGCGCGCTGCGACAAACGCTGCAAAAGGTGCGGGCGCAACATCGCCCAGCGCATCCCACGGCGGATAAGGATAGCCTTCGTACTGCGACTGAACCAACTGTGAAATACGATCATCAATAGTTGTTAGTGTGGGAAGTGCGCGGGCACGCTCTTGGCGCTCAAGCATGGTCTGGCGTGCGGCCTGCAAGATTTCGGGCAATTCAATTGCTTCTGCGTCAGTGAAAGCAAGTAAGGGTTGGTAGAGCGCCCGAATCAGCGCTGTCGGCGCAGGTGTTTGTTCTTCTGAGGCGGTGATCCATGGGAACCGCGCGGCATTAAGTTGGAGTGCCAGCGCTGCGATAAAATCTGAATGTTTTGTTGCCAAAACGCTGTGCGACACGCGGACGTGGCGGCGGAGTTTAGTGAGGGCCTGCTCAAAGCGCACACCGATCAGTGTGGCGCGTGACAATACGCCAAATAATAATGGCTCTCCAAAGAACCAATCCCATGCACCAGATGAAATTGCGCTTTCAATATCCAGGTGCGACCCATTGAGAGTGGCTTCCATCGCGGCAAAGCGCCCATCAGCTTCGAAAAGAGTTTTAAGCACCAAGCTGAGGGATTGAAGGTCAAGCGCTGCGTCGGTCGTGCAGTGACGCAAGGCATCAAGCACCGGGGTAGGCAGGGACTTATAACCACTGGTGACACCCAAGATGTTCAGTGCCGCGCGGCGATAGATCGGGTGTTGTGGCGCCAGCGCCAAGGCCATCAACACGCCCGACAACGCAGCCTTGCGATCACCAGCGCGCAAGGCGGCTTCGGCGTTATGGAAAATACCTGCGGCTTCTGAGTGAGATGAGGGGTTCACGGGCGCTATCCTATCACGCTGGCTTTTGAAGCCACATCTGGAACATGCCTTGAAAAGTATCGTTGTAGGATTTTTCGAACTCATCCCATCGATCAAGGTCGCGCGCTAAAGGGTCGCTGGGGTTGGCAGCGCGGTAAGCCTTTAATCGTTCAATTTTGCTGACATTAAAGCCCAAGAATACTAACCCAGCCGATGCAATCAGCGGTTTGAGCCCCGCGGGCGTAAACCGCACTTCGTGGGCATTAAAGACTAGGTCATGCAGTCCGTCGGCTGAATAAAAATCTGGCCGGCGGGTAATGCGCCGCAACGGTTGATCATGAGCCAAGTTGAAAATGGCGGTGCGCGCTGCGCGCATACCAGCAATATCGTCGGTGTATCCGTGCTCGGCCACAAAGCTGCGCGCTGCAATGATCGGCTGACGCGCGCGTTCGCTGTAAAGTGCTAGGCTCATCAGGCCGCCCGGCACCAGCATATCGGCAAGCACTTGTAAGCCCCGCTGATATTCCGCCATGTGGTGCAGCACCCCGCCGCATTCAATCAGGTGGAATTTTTTATTCAGCTCCCCCAGGCGCAAAATATCAGCCACCCCAAACGTGATGTTGGCCAACTTCAGTTCCTGCGCTTTTT
>JANLSL010000458.1:0-2731 GCA_031362385.1 Alphaproteobacteria bacterium
GTGAGATCAGCCCCTGCCGACGGTGCGGAGACCAGCACGCGCTTGGCACCCGCGGCGATATGCACCTGGGCCTTATCTTTATCGGCAAATATACCTGTGCACTCGGCTACAATATCAACGTTCAAGTCTTTCCACGGCAACTTGGTGGGATCTTTCTCTTTCAGCACCTTAAACTTGCGGCCAGCAACCGAAAGCATATCACCCTCGACAGTTACATCTGCCGGCAACGGGCCATGGACCGAGTCCCACTTCAGAAGATGCGCATTCGACTCAGCGGGGCCTAAATCGTTAATCGCCACAATTTCGATATCGGTGCGCTTTGATTCAATCAAAGCCCTGAACACCATGCGGCCAATACGGCCAAAACCATTAAGAGCAACGCGGACCGCCATGGAAATTCTCCTCAATTAGCAAGTTTGAGGCCGATGTTGTCACCTCTCCTGGAGCTGCCGAGAATATATTGGCAGCGGTTCGAATGGGACGACACAAAGAGCCTTATCTCATTATGTGAAGGTGCCGGGCATACAATAGTCGTGAAAGGATTCCAAGGGCGGCGGCATGAGAAAACCGTTTGAGAATGCCAAGCCCATGTGCAGTAAACACGTGTGTGCACTAAACACGTGGGGCCGGGCTTCTTGTTACAATCCACCGCTCGTTATACGGGCAGCCCTTAAATCCCTTTTTTCAGAACAGCTTGATCGCGAGATTCTTCTAGATGGCTGATCTTTGCTTGGTATAGTCTGCGCGCGCCTTAGATAAGGCAAACAGCTAAAGTTCGGGCTAAACCCGGGAATTGCAGCCCAACGTGGCTGATAACAGGGACCTATGGGAGTGGCATGACTTCAGTTGCCGATAACACCTCCACCAAGGCTGCAGTGACGACCACAGGGCAAGATTTTTTGGCCGGGCTGATGCCTTTATTATTGCAGCTACGAAAACTCGCTTGGTTGATCTTCGCGGTCACAACTCTGCTTTTCTTTTTATTGCGTCAAGCTGGCGACCCCGCCCTTGTGCTCGCGGGCAATGACGCCACACCGGAACAATTGGCTGCAATCCGCGCGCAGTTTGGATTAGATCGCCCCCTGATTATTCAATACTTCTCGTATATCTGGAACGTGCTGCATTTCGACTTTGGCAAGTCGCTCTCCAGCGCCGAACCTGCCTTAGGCAAGGTTTTAGACATGGTTCCACGGACACTGCATCTGGCTGTGATGGCGATTATGCTGACAGCACTGATTGCCGTTCCCTTAGGCTCATGGCTCGGGTTCAAGCCAGAAAACCCTGAACGCCGCGCGGTGTCAGGGTTTTTGTTTATCATGCAGGGTGTGCCTGGCTTTGTAACGGCATTGGTGCTGATCCAAGTGTTTGCAGTCAACCTGCGCTTGCTGCCTTCCCTCGGCTACGAGTGGAACGCCCCCAGCATGTGGGTATTGCCTGTCTGCAGCTTGGCATCGTTCCTGTTCCCCAGCCTTACCCGCGTGGTGGCTGCCAACGTGGCCGAAGCGATGCGTGAAGATTACATCCGAACCGCGCGGGCCAATGGTGCCAGTCAGTCTGAACTATTATGGCGCCACGCCGTGCCCAATGCGTTGCTGGGCGCGGCGGCCCTGATTGGAACGCAGTTCGCAGCCCTGCTGGGGGGCAGCGCAATTATCGAGACGATTTTCTCGTGGCCCGGCATGGGCTGGCTGTTGTTGGAATCTATTCAGACGCTTGATTTCCCAGTCGTGCAAGCGCTGGCCTTTATGATTGCTATTTTGGTGTTCACCGTGAATGCCTGCACTGACTTGGTGTTCCGCTTCCTCGATCCGCGCTTGCGCACCAAGGGAGCGTAAGCGATGACTGAAACTCAAGCCGCCCAACAAACCAAAAGCCCGCTCGAGATCGCGAACGAGACTAGCCTCAATCCGCTCGATCCCATCGGGCGGTTCAATCTTTCGAAAATCCGCCAATTCACAAACATCGAAATCGTCGTCGCTTTTATTTTGTTCATGACGATCGTGATCTTGGCCGTCTTCGGCAAATGGCTGCAAACCCACGACCCGATGCAAGGCGATCTGCTGGCGCGGTTCGCCAAAGTTGGCACGAAGGGTTACATCTTGGGCAGCGACCACCTGGGGCGTGACCTGTGGAGCCGCGCAGTTGCTGGTCTGCAATGGTCGATGGCCTGCGCACTCACTGCAAATATCATCAACCTCTTTATCGGCACCACCTTGGGATTACTTGCGGCTGAAAAAGAAGGCTGGGCGCGCACCATCATCCGTCAATTCACCGATACGATGCAGTCATTTCCGTTTCTGGTCATTGCCATCGTGGTGGTGGTGATCATTGGCCACGGGTTTTTACCGCTGGTACTGACCTTGGGTTTTCTGGCCTGGGTTGTCTTCATGCGCGTTGTCTACGCTGAAGCCACTTCGATCTATCAGCGCGACTATGTGAAAGCCGCGCGCATTGCTGGCGCTAGCCGCTTTGCCATCATGTTTGGACACGTGCTGCCGGGTGTGCGCGCAAGCTTGTTTGTCATTTTTGCATTCCACTTCGCGGGGTTACTGATTGCTGAGAGCGCATTGTCGTTTTTAGGCATTGGCGCGCCGCTGGGTGTGCCCACCTGGGGCAACATGTTGGCTGAAAGTCGCCAATACTTATTGAAAGCGCCTTGGATGTTGATGGTTCCGGGCGGCGCAATTGTGCTTTCCGTCATCACCATGAACTTGGTGGGCGATGGTATTGC
>JANLSL010000135.1:0-3667 GCA_031362385.1 Alphaproteobacteria bacterium
CGAGATCGAGGCGTGGGTCATGGCCCCGCCCAATTGTTCGTGTGTCACGTTTTCATGGGTGACGGTTTTGACCACATCTGGGCCTGTCACGAACATATAGCTGGTATCTTTGACCATAAAGATAAAGTCGGTGATGGCGGGCGAATACACCGCCCCGCCTGCGCACGGGCCCATCACCATGGAGATTTGTGGCACCACGCCCGAGGCCAGCACGTTTTGTAAAAACACATCGGCATAACCGCCCAGCGAGTTCACTCCCTCTTGGATGCGCGCACCGCCAGAGTCATTCAGGCCAATCACGGGGGCACCGACTTGCACCGCCTTTTCCATAATTTTGAGAATCTTCTTGGCGTGTGATTCAGACAACGAGCCGCCGAATACGGTGAAGTCTTGGCTGAACACCAGCATCGGGCGGCCATTGATCAGCCCGTATCCCGTGATGACGCCGTCGCCAGGGACCTTTTGCTCGGCCATGCCGAAATCGGTGCAGCGATGTTCAACGAACATGTCCCATTCTTCGAAGGACCCCTCGTCGAACAAAAGCTCAATACGCTCGCGCGCCGTTAGCTTGCCTTTGGCGTGCTGGCTATCAATACGGACTTGCCCGCCGCCCAAACGCGCCAAGCGGCGCTTCTCGTCGAGTTTTTTGATGATCGAGTTCATGATTGTCCCGGTCTTTTGGCCGTCGAAATTAAGGTCGGAAATGCCTAAAACTGCGCCCCTGGCGAGTGCCCGCGGACAGGCCCCACCCTGGTTTCAGTTAGCACACCCAACCCCCTCATCTGCCACAAAAAAGTAGGCTCTCACGAAGTGTGGCCTATTGGCAACACCGCGGTTGAATTCGCTCGCGTTTATAGAGTGGACTCAAGAACCACCTTTGCTGTGGTAGCTTTGGAATGACCCGGCGAATTGCTGGGCTAGGCGGGCGATGAACTGCGCAAGCCAGATAAATCAACAGTTATCAGTCATGGGGTAATCTATGCGTATTTCTCGAACTTTAGCGCGCTTGTCAGCATCAGCTAGCCTGATCGCCATTGCGGCAAGCCTGCCGGCAATAACGTCGGCGCAAGCCCAACAAACCGCCCAGGCCCAAGGCCTTGCGCTGGAAGAAATTGTGGTTACGGCGCGTAAGGTTCAAGAAAACCTGATGACGGTTCCTATCGCCATTACCGCTTTTGGCGAAAAAGACATCGAGTCAATGAACATCAAACAGCTGACCGACATCCAGGCGATGACGCCCAGCTTCCACTTCGTCAATCAACAAGGTGGTTCGGGTCGTAACGACCGTTCGGCCAACAACTTGCTGTTTCGCGGCCTGTTTTTGAACCTCAACACTGGTTTACAGTCTGGCGGTCAGTTGTTCATTGACGGCGCACCAGTTGTTGGCGCTCAGCCGCCGGCTTCTGTTGACGTACAGCGCATTGAAGTACTGAAAGGTCCACAAAGCGCATACTTCGGTCGGTCAACCTTTGTTGGTGCCATTAACTTCGTCACCAAAGAGCCTGGTGATGAGTTCAAAGGCAAAGCAAACGCAGAAGTCTCGAGTTGGGGCTCGCATGATGCCAGCATCGCCTTTGAAGGCCCGCTGGTCGCTGACAAGTTAACAGCGCGTGTTAGTGTTCGTGATTATGTACGCGGCGGTCAGTTCACTAATGCAGCCGATACCAGCCAAAAGCTGGGCAGTCAGTCGTCACGCTCTATTTCTGCGACGGTCGTTTTCCGTCCTACTGACGAGCTGAAAATCAAAGCTTGGTACAACCGTTTCGTCGACGATGACGGCGCACCAGCACAGTACGCTTTGAAGCAAGATCAATTCACCCAGCGCGCCAACCCCGACAAGACCTGCAGTCCGCTGTCAGCCCCAGTAGCTGCTGGCGTGAGCCCGACTTCGCGCGCAGCGCTTGGTTATTGGTGCGGTAAGTTGCCAAATGTGAATCAGGTGCCGTCGCGCATTATTTCAAGCGACTACAGCCTCAGCAACCCAGCTTCACGCAACGCTCTGTTCAATCCAAACCCGAATTGGATCATTTTTGACACCGGCTTTAGCGACCATGCCGGTATCCGTCGTGAAGCTGAACAAGCCAACTTGCGCATAGATTACACTTCGCAAGAGGGCTACAGCTTTACCTCGCAAACAGCAGCGCACCGCGATAAAACCCAAACCATCATCGATTTGAACTATCGTGATGGTCGTGACCGCGTGAACCCATTCTTCACGCCAGCCACAGTTGCCACTCGAGTGCCCTGGATGCAGTTTTTGCTGTTGTCGCAAAATAGATCACGCGACTGGAGCCAAGAAGTGCGCATTACCTCGCCACAAGACAACCCATTGCGGTTTACGGTTGGCGGCAATTACTTCCGCGGCATGACTCCTGGTGGCCCGGTGTTTGGTATCGCGCAGTTTGGGCCTTTGTTTGCCTCGGGCATCACAAGAACCGATGTCAAAACGCCCGCAATTTTTGGCGCGGCCTATTATGACTTCACGCCTGAGTTCACATTGACGGCTGAAGCTCGCTATCAGTGGGATAAAATCAAAGTCTCGCCAAAGATTGGTGGTAACGGCAACCCCGTCACCGGCCTCGGCGCTATCCCGCTGCAGGACACTTTCAAGAGCTTCGCCCCGCGCGTCTCTCTTGATTATAAATACGCTGAGAACTCGACAATCTATGCATTGTTCTCACGTGGTTATCGTCCAGGCGGCTTTAACTCCGTTCTGGCAACATCAGATCCTGCAGTCGTAGCGGCAATGAGGCTTGTTGTTCCTACTGTCGCCATTTCTTATGCCCAAGAACGTTTGGACAACTGGGAAGCTGGCATCAAGTCAACCTTCCTCGAAGGTCAAGCGCGCACAACTTTGACTGTTTACCGCGATACGTGGGCCAACGGCCAAGTCGGCAACAGCATCCCCGTCAATCTGCCAAACCTAGTTCCACCGGTGAACAACTTGTTCAACGTGGTGGTTAACAACGGAACGGCGCGGTTGACCGGTGCTGAATTCGAAGGTCAGTTCCAAGCAACGCGTGAACTGAAACTGTCAGCAACTTTCGGCTTGAACCGCACTAAGCTGATTTCATACGGCGTTGGAGCGGGTAACTGCGGCGATTGCCTCCTCGTCTGGGGAACTACTGCTGGCGCCTTGGGCAACAAGCTGCCAACGGCACCTCAGATCACCTGGACTGGAACGGCTGAGTATACCGGTGAAATTTCAAGCCAATGGTCATGGTTCACACGCTTGGACTACAACCACACGGGCAAGAAATACACCGACTTGTCGAACATCGCTTGGGTTGGCGCATCTGATAACCTCAACTATCACCTGGGTCTGCGTCGCGATGACCTGATGATTGAAGCCTTCGTCAACAACGTCACCCAAAATAAGACGCCGTTGGCTGGCTTGCTGGGCATTGACGTGTTCACCTTCTTGGTGCCGCCAAACCGCAACGAAGTGCGCATCTCACCACCGCTGCCACGCAGCTACGGTATCCGCGCCAACTACAGCTTCTAAACTTGACCTAAAGCCACACCAAAGGGCCGGGGGAAACCTCGGCCCTTTTCTTTTGTGCGATAGGTATATATTTCGGCATGTCGTTGCTCGTTTTAGACGAATGAACCCTTTAACTTCGCCTCTTGAGAGTACCCGGCCTCGGGTTGCCATTGGCGCAAATCC
>JANLSL010000008.1:0-2101 GCA_031362385.1 Alphaproteobacteria bacterium
GTTCAAAATTCCAGGGGTCTATGAGTGTCAGGGTTTTCGTGGAGCACAGTTGTGATAGCGTGACTGCGACCGCACACCCAGCGCCGGTGGCCACTATGTCTACATCTTCAGTGCCAAGTTCAGTGAGCGCGCTTTGAAGTGCCTGGGCCATTGCAGCCACGCTGTATTCAGTGCGGTGCCCGGATTCACCATGGCCAGGCAAATCGAAAGCGATCGTAGGTTTTAGTCCGTGCAGCATTTGCATCAGCAACGCCCATTGCCGCGAGGACTTGCCCGCGTCATGGATTAAAACGAGTGGGCGGCCTGATCCCATATGGCTGCGGCGCATATAAAGCTGCGCCTTGTCGGCAGTCGCAAGGCTTTGCCATGCGCGGGTTTCAATTGTGGCGGTTGCAGTGTGTCCGGGTGTAGGGGCTTTGCAGTGCGCGCGGAATAACTCACGTGCGCGATTCTCAACGGCGGCCGGTGTTGGGTGGCCTTCAAGGGTGATGCAGTTCGGGATGTCCTTTGGGATACGCCCGAGATGTTCAAATAAAACATCTTGCTGAAAAGCCATCGCATAACAGGGCGCAGTCATGCCCTTCAATCCAGCAATCGCATCGTAGGTAAACGCTGCCTTGTATGCTCGCAAACCTGCATTGGCGCTGCGGAAATAATCCATGGTGCAGGGGTGAAGCAATTCTGGGCCAGGAATATCAAACGTCATCCGGGCAACAGCGGTCTTGCGATACCAGGGATAAAAAATCATTTGATCGCGCATGCGTACCCACGCCCACGTCATGTGCGAACCGTCAGCGACGGGCTGTAATGGCACGAAGTAATTGGCCCTGGTATCGGCTTTTTCATCGTCGGTGGCGACCACGTAGCCGTTCAATACGCAGACCTCGCAGCGCTGCGGGTATGCGCGCGCAAATTCTGCCGCGATCATGGCGCCGGTGTGTGTGCCGTAAACGCCGCATTTCGCAATTCCAATGGCATCCAAAAATTCGGCCACTGCGGCGGCATAGGGTTGGATGATGGGCTCATCACCGGGCAGTGCATCAGATAACCCAAAGCCAGGCGTATCAGGTGCGATCAGTGTAAAGTCGGTTGACCACTGGCCCATCAAATGCTCGTACTCGCTTGATGAGACAGGGCTTTGGTGAAGCAGCAGCACCGGTGGGCCGCTTCCAGCTTTGCGATAGTGGACTTGACGGGGCGGTGCGCCCGGCACAGCGATGGTGGCAAAGTGTCGCGTGATTGTCGTGCTCACGTTGCGCCCCACGCCCTACTGATGTTGAGGATCAGCTTCGAAGGTCTTGCCAATTTCATCAGCAGTTCGTTTGAGGAACGGAACATACTTTTCCACCGCTTGATCAGGCGTCATCGCCGAGCGGATAAAGCGCATCACCAGGCCTGCTAAAACGCGGCCCTTGGCGAAAACTGGCACAGCTAGGTTGAGTTCTGCCAACGACGGATTGTCGAAGAGCGCCCAGCCGTTCTTGCGAACATCGCTGATGATACGGCTGACCAGCAACTTATCGCGTGCGATTTTGTCTTCGGGGCGATCAGAGCGAGCCAGCACATCAAGCATAGTCGAGCGTTGCTCTTCGCTGCAAAATGCCAGATGGACGCGGCCTGACGAACTGCCCAGCACCGGCACACGAACGCCCGCAGAATAACGCTCTAATGCCAAGGGGCTATCTTTGTCGGTGGTTTCGCGCACCAGCATCGATGTTCCGTGCAACGTTGAGATAGCCAATGGCCATACCACTTCTTTACCGAGCTTCGTGATCAGCGGCTTGGCGATATCATGAACCCAGGCTTCATCGTCATAGCCATCCGACAGCGCACGAACTTTCAGGGTCAAACGGTAGCGGTCATCGCTGGGGTCGCGCAGGGCGTAGCCTGCTACACACAGGGTTTCTAACACGCGGTAAGCAGTCGTTCTCGGCAAACGCACAGCCTTAGCAATATCGGTCACGGTCGCGCCATTATGGCGATTGAGCTCTTGCAGGGTATCTAGGCCACGCATTAAAGCGCGAATCGGACGCACTGAATCTGCATCGTCGCCATCTTCCAGATCGTCTGGTTCGTCTACCATTTCAGTCGAATTCCTTGC
>JANLSL010000025.1:0-6815 GCA_031362385.1 Alphaproteobacteria bacterium
TGGTGGGCCTGCCCTGACTTGAACAGGGAACCGGACCGTTATGAGCGGCCTGCTCTAACCAATTGAGCTACAGGCCCCACCGAAGTGACTCAAGATAACGGCGCCAACCTACGCGGCAGCGCGCAATAATCAAGAGCCGTACTTTAAATACCCGCGTGCTTTAAGCCTCGGCCAATGCGGCTTTGAAACGGTGAATCGGCGCACGGTCACGCAAAACCGAAAATGCCGCTGCAAAGTGCCCGCCGTGCCAGCGGAACACATTGGCGGGTGGGATGTTCCACCGCCCCACCAAACGCTCGCCGCCGCCATAGGGTGTAACGGTATCCGTCGTGCCCAGCACACAAACAATGCGATCGGGCGGCACCGCTGCGGCACCTGGTTCAACTAAAGGGCGGAAGCGATCGATGCGCGCGGGCGTCCAGCCTGCCGCGGCAAGTTGAGTAGGAAAACCAAGTTCGCCAGCCAGTGACCCATTGTAGGTTACGTCCAGCAAAGATTCGTTGGTTGTCAGCAATAGCGCGGCGTCGGGTTGGCATTCTTTGGGCCAGTGCTTGGCCGCACTGACAACAAGTTGCGCAGTCAATGCGCCTAAGCTTACGCCCGCCACAGCGACGCGACATCCGTACGTTTTGCGCGCCCAGGCAATCAGTCGCCCAATCTCAACAACGTGGGCCGCGAAGTAATCGGCAATGCCGCCCACGCCATCGGCCAACACCGGCTCACCGCCGTAATAGCCCGGCCGCATGCGACGCCCGTGCCCCGGGCCTTCCGGTGAGACCACGGCAATGCGCCCGCCTTCAGGTGCTAAAAAAACCTGGGCCTGATCATACAACGATGACCATTGCTCGCGTTCCATCATAATGCCATGGCAGAAAATCACAGCGCCGGCCACGTCGCCTTGGCGCGGCTCTTCAACACGCGCCCAGCCGTGCGCGTCATGTGAAAATTGTGCGGCCGGGAAGCGCACCCATTTGATGCTGCGCCCATTGATGTCGCACAGCGGTGTGGCCAGCACGCCATCACTCTCGTCAGCGCCGGGAAACATTAGCGCAGGGCTCGCCAACCGCGCCCCATGACGACGCTCAACCTCGGCCTCAGACTCGATATTAAATTTCACTGCCGCAAACGGATTGATCAGGTGCGCAGGAATAAATAAGGTGCGGGCGCGCATCCAGTAATCTGCCGCAGCCATACGACGGGCTTCGCATGCGGCCAGAACCTGCGCATCACCTTGAAGTGCGGCCTGTTGCCACGCTGCTTCAGCCGCGCGGTAAGCCTGATGCCGCATTGAGGTTTCAACGACGGCGCGGGCCAGGCTTTTACCGACAGCGCGCGGCCTCCCCAGCGATTCCAGAAACGCTGATGCATCACCGCCTGATTGGTTGGCCGCCGCCCACGCGCGCGAGGCGGGCATAAAAAACCGCACCACGCCCTGCAGCGCTATGGGATCGTACCAGGGCTTGAGCATAAACGCCCCAAACGGGCCGCTAATCAGGCGATTAAGGGCATTGGCGGGCGATGGGGATTCAGATGAAGACATCGTTGTCACTGCGCCGATCCCAACCCTTTCCGCCACATCAAGAAGCGGGGGTTCTTTTTTTGCCCACTACATCTCTTTCTCTCTGCCATTTCTGGGGCAAGAGCGAAGAAGTTTTTGTTAAAAATAAAAACCTCTCCCCGATATTTGGGGGGAGATGACGGGGTAAGGAGGACCACTAGTTATCGAGGAAGCTGCGCAGTTTCCGCGAACGGCTGGGGTGTTTCAGTTTCCGCAGGGCTTTGGCCTCAATCTGGCGAATACGTTCGCGCGTGACTGAGAACTGCTGGCCCACTTCTTCCAGGGTGTGGTCGGTGTTCATGCCAATCCCGAACCGCATCCGCAACACGCGCTCTTCACGCGCCGTCAGGCTGGCCAAGACGCGCGTGGTGGTTTCGCGCAAATTGCCATGAATGGCGGCGTCCACCGGCTGAATTGCATTCTTGTCTTCGATGAAGTCACCCAAGTGGCTGTCTTCTTCGTCGCCAATCGGGGTTTCCAGCGAAATGGGTTCTTTGGCAATCTTCAGAACCTTGCGCACCTTTTCGAGCGGCATTTGCAGCTTTTCGGCCAGCTCTTCAGGGGTCGGTTCGCGGCCAATTTCATGCAACATTTGGCGCGAAGTGCGCACCAACTTGTTGATGGTCTCGATCATATGCACCGGAATACGAATGGTGCGCGCTTGGTCGGCGATCGAGCGGGTGATCGCTTGCCTGATCCACCACGTCGCATAGGTCGAGAACTTATAACCACGGCGGTATTCGAACTTATCAACCGCTTTCATCAAGCCAATGTTACCTTCTTGGATCAAATCCAAAAACTGTAGACCACGGTTGGTGTATTTTTTCGCAATCGAGATCACCAGGCGCAGGTTGGCCTCGATCATTTCCTTTTTGGCACGGCCCGCTTCGCGCTCGCCCTTTTGCACGGTCGAGACAATACGGCGGAAATCACCAATCGGTACGCTGGCCTCAGCGGCAATCGCGCCAATTTGCGCGCGCACTTGCTCAACGGCGTCAGCATGACGACCACAGAAATCTTTCCAGCCTTTGGATGGCAGCTTGGCGACGTTCTTCAGCCAATTCGGATCAAGCTCGCTGCCGTAGTACGACTGCAAAAATTCTTCGCGCTTGAGTTTGCACTTCACCGCGATACGCAGAATTTGCCCCTCAAGCCCGACCAGCTTGCGGTTCAAGTCGTTCATGCTCTCAACCAAGCCCTCGATACGGGCGTTGTTGAGGTGAACACCTTCCATCAACTCGACGAGTTCAAGTTTGATTTTTTGGTAGCGGCGTTCCAGCGCCTTATCGACTTCCTCGCCCTTTTGCAGGGTATCCATGCGCGCGTCTTGCTGCTTTTTCATGCGCGTATAGGTGTGGGCGACCTTTTCCAAGGCCTCCAACACTTGCGGCATCAACGAAGCTTCCATCGCAGCCAATGATACGGCCGCCTCGTCTTCTTCATCTGATTGGCCGGGCGCACCTGGAATTCCGGGTACGCCTGGCGCACCGGGCATACCAGGAGTCGGGCCAGGATTATTCGGACCACCCGGCAGGGTTGGCGGAACGCGCGGTGGGTAAACCGCAGCGGGCCGGGCTATGTGGGCGGGTGCAGGCGCTGGCGCTGGTGGAAGAACGCCATTTTTCTTTTTGGCGGCGTCGTCATCGTCGTTGGCGTCAATCGGCTCAGACACCACATCGACTTCGAGCTCTTGGTCCGAGGCCTTGCTCATGGCGCCAGCGCCATAGGTGGCATCGAGGTCGATAATATCGCGCAGCAACATTTTGCCGTTTTGCAAAGCATCATGCCATTGCAGCAGGCACCGAATGGTAATCGGGCTTTCGCAAATGCCGCCAATCATCATGTCGCGGCCAGCTTCGATCCGTTTGGCAATCGCAATTTCGCCTTCGCGCGACAGCAATTCCACCGAGCCCATCTCGCGCAAGTACATGCGCACCGGGTCGTCCGTGCGGCCGACATCGTCTTCGTCGATATTGCCACCGGTATAGCCTTCGGGCTTAGCCGCCTCATCGGCGGCAGGCTCAGCACTGGCTTCGGCTTCTTCTTGCTCTTCGGCTTCGACGACGTTGATGCCCATTTCAGAGAGCATCGACATCACGTCTTCGATTTGCTCCGAGGACATTTCCTCAGGCGGCAGCGCTGCGTTCAGTTCATCATACGTGATGTAGCCGCGTTCTTTGGCTTTCTGGATCAGCTTCTTGATGTTCTGGTTGGTCGAATCCAACAACGGCTTATCGCCAGGTGCCGCCGGCTCAATCGGTTTACCGTCTTTACCCATCACAACTGCGGCGGGCTTACCGGCAGCGGCCTTGGGCGGCGGTGTTTTTGCGGGCGCAGCCTTGGTGGCGGCAGTTGGTTTTGCGGCGGTGGCTTTACCGGCAGCAGGTTTTACTGCGGGTGCTGCTTTAGCATTGCCGGGCTTCAAGATTGTTTTGGTGATCTTTGCGCCAACTTTGTCTTTTTCTTTGCCCTTGCTCTTATCCTTGGCGCTGTCTTTGGCGCGGGACTGGGCAGTGCTGGCAGACTTGGCGGCTGGTTTGCTGATCTTATTCATTCGTATGCTGATTCAATTGTTCGGCAATAGTATTTATCGCCGCGATGATTTCTTCGGTGGGGTTGGTGGCCAAGCTTTCTTTCAGTTGATTCAGTTCAGCTTCGAGGCCAGACCTCTGATACCAACCGAACGTATTGTCCCACCCCTCGGTTGCCTTGGCCTGTTCGGCGGCTGGCCGCGCGAAGGCGGCATGGACATAAGTGTCCTCACCCAGCAGTGCGTCCAGGTCATTGGCATACCCTAAGCCTGCTAAATGGGCCCTAAGTGTCTGAGAATCAAGGTCCGGTTGATGAGCGAGATGCATTAAGGCGGACTGCCGCACCGAGTCAAGGCGGGAATCGGCTAAAATCATGGCTCCCAGCCGATCTTCGACATGCCCCAGGATGGCCGGGTGGTTAATGAGTGTCGCCAGCAGGATGCTTTCTTGCAGCTTCTCGGTGGGTAAGCCGCGCGAGGGCCGTACCCGCACCGGAGCCATGGACCGCCCAGATTGGCCTTTGAAGGGGTTGCGCCCGGTCCGGGTCATGGGCCGATTTGACTTATATTGGGGCTGGAACATCTCCCACAGCCGCTTTTTGAACTCACTGCGATAGGCGTCACGCACGGTCTGGTCAGCGATGGCGCTGGCGCGCTCATAGGCTGCGCGCTCGAACCCTGCACGCCGCTCGGGCGTATCGGTTTGATGATCAGATAACAATTGCCGCCAGATAATCTCCGACAATGGCACAGCGCCGGTCAGAATTTGGGTCATGGCCTCGGGCCCGGAACGACGCACCAGATCATCGGGGTCTTGGCCCGAGGGCAGCAGAGCAAATTGCAAGGACTTGCCCGGCACAATGCGCGGCAATGCCAAACCCGCCGCCCGGGCCGCCGCCCGCTGACCAGCTTTGTCGCCGTCAAAGCACATGATCGGCTCGGGCACCAACTTCCACAGCATCTCAAGCTGGGTTTCCGTCAACGCCGTGCCCAACGGTGCAACAGCATTTGTGAACCCGGCTTGGGCCAGCGCGATCACGTCCATGTAGCCTTCACAGACGATGATTTGGTTTTTATCCAACACCGTCGGCTTGGCCAGTGAGATGCCATAGAGCAACCCACCCTTATGAAATAAGGGGGTCTCGGGCGAATTGAGGTACTTAGGTTCACCCTCGCCCAGCACACGCCCGCCGAATGCCACCGGCCTGCCGCGCGCATCGAAAATCGGGAACATCACGCGGTCGCGGAAAAAGTCGAAAGACTCGCGGCCCTCTTTACCTTCCGAAATAATACGGGCTTCCATCAGCACATCTTCGGCAAATCCCCTGCGGCGCAATTCGTTTTTCAGCACATTGCCCGAGGGCGCATACCCCAGCCGATAGCGTTGGATGATGTCATCCCCCAGGCCGCGCCCATGCAAATAATCAAGGGCGCGTTTGCCATCGGGCTTTTGCAGCGCGGCTTGGAAAAACATGCAGGCCGCTTCCACCGCCTCACGCAGTTTGACGCTGCGCTCGACCACCGCGATCTCGCGCGGGTCGCTGCGCGGCATCTCGAGCCCTGCCTCGTCAGCCAACCGTTCAACCGCATCGGGGAACGACAGGCCTTGGGTCTTCATCAAGAACGTAAAAATGTCGCCGTGCTCGTTGGTGGAAAAGCAATGGTAAAAGCTTTTCTCATCATTGACGGTGAAGGACGGGGTTTTTTCGTTGGTAAATGGGCTCAAGCCCACGAATTCGCGACCACGCTTGATCAACTTTACGCGCCGCCCCACGACCGCAGAGACCGGAATGCGGTTGCGGATCTCGTCAAGGAATGCGGGTGAAAAATTCATGGGGCGCCGTGCAGGCTTTCTAGACCAAGCTCTGCTTCACCGCGGCACTCGCTTTCGTAAAGTCCATTTGGCCCGCGTATTTTTCTTTCAGCAGCGCCATCACCCGGCCCATGTCCTTGGGGCCTTTGGCTTCAGTGGCCGCAATCGCATCTTTTACGGCGGCAGCCACGGCAGCGTCATCCATTTGCTTGGGCATGAAACGCTGGATCACAACAATTTCGTCTTGCTCTTTTTGCGCTAACTCGGGGCGTCCGCCTTGTTCGTATAACGCTATGCTTTCCCGACGCTGCTTGATCATGCTGTTAAACATTTGCAGGATTTCATCTTCGGAGATGCCGTCGTAATTGCTTTTGCTGCGCGCGGCGATGTCGCGGTCTTTCAGAGTAGCCAAAATCAGGCGAATCGTTCCAAGGCTGGCGGCATCCTTGGCGCGCATGGCGTCTTTCATGGCTTCGTTTAATGTGCTTCGCAGCATGCCAAACGCCTTTCATCAACATGTCATATAAGTTTTGGAGAGTGTCTAACCTACCCCAGGACCGCGCAGTTGGCAAAAGTCTAGAAGGCTTGGATATGCAGGGTTTTCGCGAAGTTATCCACACGCGGCCTTTTGCTTGACTCGGCAAAGTGGTTTCCTTACACACCGATCTTAACCTCAACATTGGGGCGCCGTCCTACACTGTCGCGAATTGCGCGCCGGTGCGGGATTTTGCGGACCAAGCCGAGGCCGAGAAAAGAGCCAAGAAAGAGCTAAGAAAGAGCCAAGAAAGAGAATGTACAATTCGCCACCCCTCCAAATTGCGAAAGGCCTGCCCTAATGTCGGCCTCCGTTCCCTCCTCCGACCGGGCTCAGCCGCGAGGCGCAACAGCCGTTTTGGTTTTGGACGATGGATCGG
>JANLSL010000472.1:0-1580 GCA_031362385.1 Alphaproteobacteria bacterium
GCAAGAAAGAAGGTGGGGTCTATCTGCGGCCCGAACCTTATTACCCATTTTATGCTGTCGTGAGCAGCTGGTTTGGCTTCGACCGCGATGCAACAGTAAGGGGCTATGTCCCCACTGGCAGCTGTGCGCGCGTCAATGCAATCACCAAGACTGGCTTAGACGCTTTGTGGATTCATATCTCAATCATTGAGGATGTCGAGTGTGGCGGTCCGCGGCCAGAAGCGCTCCAGAAAGCTGCCCAGAAAACAGATTCGCCCAACATACCGCCGCCTGATGAGGCACCACCTAATGAGGCACGGCACGAGTTGCCGCAATAAACTGTGATTCAGCTATTTTCCTTAAGCACTTCGCCCGCCAGATACAGCGAACCGCAGATCAATACGCGGTACCGCCCCACAGCAATCGACTTAATGCGTTCAAGAGCTTGCAGGGGCGATAGCGCTGTTGCGATATCGCGAAAACCAGCACGCGCCCCGGCCGCAGCCAGTTCATCTGGCGTGTATGAGGCGTCATGACCTGATACCGGCACAGCAGTGAATGATGAAGACCGGGGGGCTAGATGAACCAAGAAATCTTCCGCCGCTTTGGTGTTGAGCATCCCCGCAATAATATGAAGTTGCTGATCGTGCCAATATTCGTCAATCAGTGTGGCTAACACACGCCCGCCACCTTCGTTATGCCCACCATCAAGCCAAAGCTCACAGGCCCACGATAACGCACTCACCAACGGCCCCGATTTAAGATGCTGGGCGCGCGCCGGCCAGTCTATGGAACGCATCCCGCTTCGGAGGGCAAATGTGGGAATCGCAAAACCTGATTGCTCTAATGCAGCTAACGCAGCGCCGATGTTCTGATGTTGATGACGACCGAGCAGATTGGGCTCGGGCAATTTCCATTTTTCGTGCTCGCCCTCAAAAAAAAGCCCACCCCGGTTATCGGGTGTGATGCGCCATTCATGGTTCTGACGTTTCAGCGGCGCGCCAACCCGGGCTGCAGTGGCCGCAATAACGCCTGCAGCTTCATCAGTCTGTGCCACACTGATGCACGGCACGCCGGGCTTCATGATGTTTGCTTTTTCTTGCGCAATCTTGCCAAGGGTATTGCCCAAGTACTGCATATGATCCATCGAGATCGAAGTAATCACGGTCGCTAAGGGCCGGGCAACAATGTTGGTGGCGTCATAAGTGCCCCCCATGCCGGTTTCGAGCAGCACAGCATCGGCTGGAATGCGTGAGAAAGCTAAAAACGCCACAGCAGTTGTCACTTCAAAGAATGTGATGGGCTTGCCCGCATTGACCTCTTCGACATGGCGCAACAACTCCGCCAACAGGCCCTCGTCCACCAGTGCACCCACAAGGCGAATACGTTCAGCAAAGCGCACCAAGTGCGGCGAAGTATAAACGTGAACCTTGTAGCCACCTGCCTCAAGCACGGCCCGCATGGCCGCTATGGTCGAGCCTTTGCCATTGGTTCCAGCCACGTGGATGACGGGGGGTAATCTTTCATGAGGATTGCCAAGAGCTGCCAGCAGCCGAACCATGCGATCTAATGAAAGATCGATGAGCTTGGGGAATAGCTTT
>JANLSL010000095.1:0-7367 GCA_031362385.1 Alphaproteobacteria bacterium
CTTGTGCAACCCAAACCCTGAGAACACAGTCTTGACCCCTTTTCTTAACATTCGCGGGCAGTCGTTGAGTCCCTCACTATTGCGACCAGATTTTGCACTGGATATTGACCGAGTGGCCTACAAGGAGGGCTTATGACAGGACCCACAAGCGTGAGTGAATATATTGCAAGCTGTCCCTCAAAAGTTCGCCTCATCCTGAAAAGGGTCAGAGCCACGATACGCAAGGCCGCGCCTCGGGCCGAAGAAGTTATCAGTTATGGTATTCCGGCATTCAAGCAGAATGGAATTGTGGCCTACTTCGCAGCCTTCAAAAATCACATCGGGTTTTACCCACCGACCAAGGACGTAACATTAAGGAAAGCGGCGGCCCGATACGCAGGCCCCAAGGGCAATTTGAGGTTTCCATTTGACGAACCAATTCCTTATGCGCTGATCTCGCGTGTGGTGAGTTTGCGCGTCAGGGACAACTTGAAAAAAGCTAAGGTAAAAGCGAAGAAAAAATCTTGAATCAAATTCTGAGCGATAGACTCTAAGGTATTGAAACTGATTCAAATTTTACGACACAAGGTACCGTCAATATGTCCCTCATCCTCAACATTCTCTGGATCGTATTTGGTGGGTTACCCATGGCGCTGGGGTGGCTGATTGCTGCCGCCATCATGGCACTCACCATCGTTGGCTTGCCCTGGGCACCTGCCGCTTTGCGCATCGCCGGATATACGCTGCTGCCGTTTGGCCAGCAGACGCAGGACAGCGACCCCGGAGCGCTCAGTGCGCTGGGCAACATTCTGTGGTTCTTGTTGGCGGGCTGGTGGCTGGCGTTGGGCCACCTCATCGCGGCGGTTGGTTTGGCGATCACGATCATCGGCATCCCGTTCGCCTGGGCGCACTTGAAGTTGGCGAAGCTCAGCCTTGCGCCAGTGGCAACGAAGATCGTGCCGCTTCAAACTTAGCATTGAAAGCTTTAACCGCCGCCGCCGGGCCACCCGCGTAATTCCATATGCCGCTCGAGACGGCCAGGAAGTCGGCACCTGCTACAATCAAGCGTTCGCAGTTCTCAACCGTAATGCCGCCAATGGCCACGCACGGCACGTTGGTGGTCTCGGACCAGATATTGAGAGTTTCGGGGTCGGCAGGCTCAAGGTCAGCAACATCTTTGGTTGTTGTGGGGAAGAAAGCCCCGAAAGCGACATAGTCCGCACCCGCTTCGGCCAGGTCCATGGCCAGGTGACGCGAATTCTTGCACGTCACACCGATCATAGCTTTGGGGCCCATCACACGCCGTGCCTCGGCATAGGACGAGTCATCTGGGCCGATGTGGACGCCATCGCAGCCCAGTTCAGCGGCCAGGTCTGGGCGGTCGTTGAGGATGAACGCCACCTCTTTGGCATGACAGATCGGCATCAAAGCGCGGGCTGCGGTTCGTATGGCGTCATCATCGCAGTTTTTAAGGCGCAACTGAACCGAAGCGACATCGCCCGCCGCCAAAGCGTTTTCGAGCAAACGGGCAAACGCCGCCAGATCAGCAATGACCGGCGGCGTGATAATGTAAAGCCGACAGAGGTTGGGAGAATCTTGGGAACTAATCTTCTTTGCCCTTGTAGATGTCGACCAGCTTGCCCAGCAGGGTCATGGCTTCGTCGTAGGGGCGTTGGAACGAGTTGCGCCCGATGATCGAGCCGTTGCCGCCGCCATCGCGGATGGCTTTGGCTTCTTCGAACAGGCTGGCCTCGCCCTTTTTGCCGCCGCCCGAGAACACCACAATGCGCCGCCCGCCAAAGCAGCTTTGCACCACATGGCGCACGCGCTCGGTCAAAGTGGCGCGGGCAATGTTATGGGCTTCGTAAACTTTCTTGGCTTCGGGTTGATCGAGGTGGTCGGTGGGCAGTTTCACTTTGATGATATGAGCACCCAGCAGGGCCACCATGTGCGCGGCATAGGCCACCACATCAAAGCCGGTTTCGCCGTCTTTGCTGACGTATTTACCGCGTGGATACGACCACACCACCACGGCTAATCCGTTTGATTTGGCTTCGGCAGTGAGTTCGCGGAGATCGTTCATCATGCTGTAGGCTGATTCTGAGCCCGGATAGATCGTGTAGCCAATCGCCGAGCAGCCCAGCCGCAGCGCATCTTTCACGCTGCCGGTGATGGCTTGGGTGGGGGCGTCTTTCTCGCCATTCAGCGCGTTAGAGCTGTTGACCTTCAAAATGGTGGGAACCGCGCCGGCAAAGGTGCTGGCACCGTCTTCGATCATGCCCAGGGGGGCAGCGAATGCCGACAGGCCCGCATCCACCGCCAACTGCCAATGATAGTGCGGCTCATAACCGGCTGGGTTGGGGGCAAAGCTGCGCGCTGGCCCGTGCTCAAAACCTTGATCGACGGGCAATATGACAAGTTTTCCGGTCCCGCCCAGTTTGCCGTGCATCAAGATGCGGGCAAGATTCGTTTTGGTGCCGGGATTATCGCTGTCGTAGCAATCGAGGATTTTTTTGACCCGGGATGAGATTTTCATGGAATGGCAGGTCCTTCGTCAGAACAAAAACCGGCGATATGCCGCACGAAATACGCGCGAACATATAAATGGGTGACAAAGGGTTGGCTAGTGGTCCGACCCCGACAAATCGGTTCCCGGTGTGGGGCTGAGTTGACGTAGGCAATCGGCCCACCTATGCTCATTCATCATCAGAGCAAGATCGGCTATTGCGTTGAAAGATATAAAAAACAATCCAACCAGCCCAGTCGCAGCAGCGGTCGAGAAACTCGACCATGCGGTGATGCGCCTTGAACGTGCAGTCGAACGATTAAAGCCCGCATTGCCGCGTCTGGCCGAGGTGCCGAAGTTGGAACAAAAGATCACGGCGGGCCAGCGCGAGAATGCCATCCTGCGCGAGGCCGTAGGAAGGGTCTCGTCACGGCTTGATCATGTTATTGGTCGCATCACTACAGCTTTGAAAGAGTGAGAGCGTGGGCCAAGTCTCAATCACCATTCGTGGCCGCCAATATCAAATCGCCTGTGATGACGGGCAAGAAGCCCATTTGGCCCGTCTGGGGCGGTATCTCGATGAACAGACCCAAGGCCTTGCTGCCACTACGGGTGCGGTCAACGATACGATGATGATGGTGATGGTGGCGCTGACCGTGGCTGACGAGCTGACGGATGCCAATGCCAAGCTTGAGGCCCACAGTTCGACCGGGCGTGTGGCCCAAGACAAAATCGATATCGGGACTGCCGCGCTCTTAAATGGTTTGGCCAAGCGCATTGAGGACATTGCTACTGCCCTCGAACGACCTTAAGTTAAAGGTGGAGCTGCTGGGTGCGTGAGGCCGGTGAACCCCAGGGGCGATAGTTTACTTATAGGGAGCTGTCTCTGGCGAGATTTCGGTTTCGCTATGCGGTGCCCACCTATCACCATGGCCCATTGGACGGTCATGAACGCCGACGGCTTTGGCGGCTCCACTTTTTTTCAGTTTGAAATGAGATGATGTCCCTGGCGGCAACCCAATCTGCGAAGGTTGAGCTGCGGCGCAGCGCGCTGGCTGCGCGGGGTGGCGTGTTTGCTGCGCGCGGGGCTGAAGCTGCCCAAGCACTTTTTCTGCAAACCGCTGCAGTATTCACAGCCCCAGGCGGTAAAATAATAGCTGGCTATTGGCCTATTGGCTCTGAGATTGATTGCAGCCCTGCTTTGGCTGATCTGCAGGGGCGCGGTGCCATCATCTGCTTGCCGGTTGCTGGTCAACGCGGGGACCGGCTGGTGTTTCGCCGTTGGGTCCCTGGCGATAAACTTGATCAGGGCCCCTTTGGAACATTCCACCCGGGCCCAGCAGCGCCGCTCGTTGAACCCGATATTCTGCTTGTGCCGCTGCTGGCCTTCGATGCGCGGGGCAACCGTTTGGGTTACGGGGCTGGGTATTACGACCGGACACTTAAGCAGTTGCGCACTGGCCGCACGGTAACGGCATGGGGCATTGCATTCGACGAACAAGAAGTGCCCCACATTCCCGTCGAGCCAACTGACGTTGGCCTTGATGGTGTGATCACCGACAAGCGCTTGCTGACCTTTGCGGTATCCCGCTAAAGACTGCCTATGAAATTATTATACTGCGGCGACATCATGGGGCGCTCGGGGCGCGATGCCTTGGCAGCGCATTTGCCTGGCTTGCGCGAACGGCTTGACCTCGACTTTGTGGTGGCCTGTGGCGAGAACGCTGCCCACGGCTTTGGCATTACGGCGGCGATCTGCGAGGAGCTTTATAAGGTTGGTGTCGACGTCATAACGCTGGGCAACCATGCCTGGGACCAGCGCGAGATTATCGACTACATCAAGCAACAGCCCAAATTGCTGCGCCCGCTGAACTTTCCGCCAGGCACACCTGGCCAAGGCTCGGGGATGTATCTGACGGCTAAGGGCCAGAAGGTTTTTGTGGCCCAAGTGATTTGTCGCCTGTTTATGGAAGCGGCTGATGACCCATTTCGCGCTGTAAAATCAGCCCTTGATACCCAAAGCCTGCCGGCAACGGTTCACGCTGCCATTCTTGATATTCACGGCGAGGCCACCAGTGAAAAAGCAGCGCTTGGGTATTTAGCTGATGGCCGGGTGTCGTTGGCGGTGGGCAGTCATGCGCACATCCCGACCGCAGATACCCGCATTTTGCCGGGCGGAACCGCGTTTCAAACCGATGCTGGCATGTGCGGTGATTTTGAATCGATCATCGGCATGAAAAAAGAGTTGGCCATGCACCGCTTTACTAATCGTGTTCCAGGCCAGCGCCTCGAACCGGCCGAAGGTGAGGGGACGGTATGCGGGGTTTTCACCGAGACCAATGACGCCACCGGCTTGGCGGTGCGCGTTGAGCCGGTGCGGATTGGCGGCGTTCTGAAACAAGCCCTGGTGACTTAACGCACCGACTCTAGTGGTCCGATTCTAACATTCGCATGCCATTTCGGGCCGCGACCTTGCGAATGTTAGAATCATCAGGACCACTAGCAAATATATGGTTTTAGTGGAGCTTTGGATTTGACATTCGTTTCTCAGTCCCGCCGCAATTAGGGGTGCGAATGTCAAATCCGCTCCACTAGGCGTTTCCTACAACATTTGGTATAAGCCGCTGGCTTTACCGCATCGGGTTGTGTCGATTTCTGTGTCACAGAACAAAGGAAAATCAGGGCGTTAGCACATGGCTGGTCATTCTCATTTTGCCAATATCCAACATAAAAAAGGTGTGCGTGATGCCAAGCGCGGCAAGATTTTCACCAAACTTGCGCGTGAAATCACCGTGGCTGCCAAGCATGGACAGCCTGACCCTGCCTATAATGCGCGGCTCAAAGCAGCCATTAGTGCCGCCAAAGCCGTGAGCATGCCCAAAGACAGTATCGAGCGGGCGGTCAAAAAGGGCAGCGGTGGCGACCAGGAGAATTTCGAGGAAGCACGCTACGAAGGTTTTGCCCCCGGCAATGTCGGACTGATCGTGGAAGCCTTGACCAACAATCGCAATCGCACGGCATCTGAACTGCGCACGGTGTTTGATAAACACGGCGGCGTTCTGGGGGCGACCAACAGCGTGGCATTTAATTTTCAGCGGGTTGGCCAGATCGTTTACACGCCTGATGTCGGCACCGAAGACAAAGTCATGGAAGCGGCCCTTGATGCGGGGGCCGATGACGTTCTTTCCGATGCCGCTGGGCATACCATCTATTGCACGGCAGATGCGCTGCACACGGTGGCCAAAACATTAGAAGCCACATTGGGCGAGCCCGAGTCAGCACGGCTTGATTGGCGCCCCACCCTGACGGTCGATGTTGGCGCTGATAAAGCCAAGGGCGTTTTAGATTTGATCGCCGCCCTGGAAGATAACGACGATGTGCAACGCGTCGCTGCAAATTATGAAATGTCTGATGAGGTCATGGCCAGCCACAGCGGTTAAGCGACGTGCGTCAGTCCTGACTCACGACACCGTGCCGGAACGCAAAGCCGGCGCGGTACGTATTCTTGGCATTGATCCAGGTTTGCGTCACACCGGCTGGGGCATCATTGAAAGTGTGGGCAATAGCCTGAGTCATATTGCGGATGGCGCGATCGAGCCCGATGCTGATCTGACGATGGCCGAACGGCTCCATCATTTGTTTGCTGCAGTTTCGAAAATTGTCGCGCACTACGGCCCAGATGAGTGCGCGATTGAAGATACCTTCGTGAATAAGAACCCGGTCTCGACTTTGAAACTGGGTCACGCGCGCGCAGCCGCCATGCTTGGCCCTGCTGCGGCAGGAATTCCCGTCTTGGAATACAAGCCCAACTTGATCAAAAAATCAGTGGTTGGGGCGGGGCACGCTGACAAGGCCCAAGTCGCAGCGATGGTTCGGATTCTTCTGCCCAGCAGCAGGGCAGGATCAGCCGATGCGGCTGATGCACTCGCGGTTGCGATTTGCCACGCCCATCACCGTGCCACCAAAAGGCGCATGGCCGTGGCGATGGAGGCCGCAGAATGATTGGCAAACTCAGAGGGCGCGTTGATCATATTGGAGCCGATAACGCAGTGATTGATGTTGGCGGTGTTGGCTACGAAGTCTTTTGCTCGACACGCACAGTGGCGGCTTTGCCAGCTATTGGTGGCGCCATTGAGTTGGTGATCGAAACCCACGTGCGCGAAGACCATATTCATTTGTTCGCATTCACCTCACAACGCGAACGCGAGGTGTTTCGCACATTGCAAACGGTGCAGGGTGTGGGCGCAAAGGTAGCACTGGGCATTATGTCGTCGATGTCGGCTGATCAAATTGCCCAAGGTGTTGCGGCACAAGATCAAGCAGCGTTTAAGCGCGCGTCGGGGGTGGGGCCAAAGTTGGCAGCGCGCATTGTGCAAGAACTCAAAGGCAAATTGTTGGCGTTCGACATGCCGATGAAAGCCAGTGGTCCGGTCGGTGGAAAAGAAAAAATCAATGGCGCTGCGCCGCGCTCGTTTGCCGAAGATGCCGTTTCAGCGCTGGTGAACTTAGGGTATGGCCGTGCTGAAGCTTACGGTGCCGTGGCGCGTTCTGCGAACACTGATCCCGGTGCAAACGTCGCAGGCTTGATCAAACTTTCATTGCGTGAATTGGGCAACAGCGATGGCTGAGCACCCATCATCCCCATCCACGACAGAACGCATGGTTGCCGGTGCGCGGTTGCCAGAGGACGCCGATGCCACCATGCGGCCCAAAGTGCTGGGCGATTTTATTGGCCAAGCGGCAGTGCGCGAGAACCTTTCGGTGTTTATTGCCGCTGCGCGCAGCCGCAAAGAGCCGCTTGATCAATAAAATCGCCCAGCACTTTGGGCCGCATGGTGGCATCGGCGTCCTCTGGCAACCGCGCACCGGCAACCAAGCGTTC
>JANLSL010000110.1:0-2543 GCA_031362385.1 Alphaproteobacteria bacterium
ACAAGCGCGTCGCCCGTGAGGTAGCTGACTTTCACGCCTTCGAGGCGTTTACGGTCAGAGCTGGCGCGGGCGAAGATGCTAACTGTCTCGCCCTTGGCTACCAGCAGTTTGGCGATGTCAGAACCCGCCTGACCGGTGCCCCCAACAATCAATACGCCACCGGGCTTGATCGCATCTTGCGCAATGGCCGCGTGGGTGAGTGAGAAAGCAAAACACAGCGCGGCAATGAACGTTGAGTTACGGATCGTCATGGGTCCTCCTGTTGAGTTGCGAATTTTAGTGGGCGCGTTCGATGCAGAATTCGATAATGTCTAACAGCGCGGCTTTGACTTGGCTTTCAGGGAAAATACCTAAAGCATCGCGGGCAATCGCACCATAGTGCCGCGCACGGCTGACAGTATCTGCCAAGCTATTATGTGATTTCATCAATTCCATCGCTCGTGCAAGGTCGCCTTCTTTCTGCTCAAGGTCGGCCAATGTCCGTTTCCAAAAAGCGCGCTCGTCATCAGACCCGCGTCGATAAGCCAAAATCACGGGCAGGGTAATTTTACCTTCACGAAAATCATCACCAATCGTTTTGCCCAGTTCGCTTTGACGTGCAGAATAATCCAGCACGTCGTCGATGAGTTGAAAGGCAATACCAAGGTTGAGTCCGTAAACGCGTAAAGCCTCTTCTTCAATGTCAGGGCGCTCGGCGACCACCGCACCAATGCGGGCAGCGGCAGCAAATAATTCAGCGGTCTTTGACTGAATCACCTCTAAGTATTGCGCTTCGCTGGTTTCGGTATCATTGGTGGTGATGAGCTGGTGAACCTCGCCCTCGGCAATGACAGCTGAGGCCCGTGAAAGTATTTGCAACACCCTCAGCGAGCCGTCTTCGACCATCAGTTCGAAGGCGCGGCTAAATAAGAAATCGCCAACCAGAACGCTAGATTGATTGCCCCAGATGGCATTGGCGCTGGATTGACCCCGGCGCAAATCGCTTTCGTCCACGACATCATCATGCAGCAAGGTCGCGGTATGAATGAACTCGACGGTCGTGGCTAACTTCACATGCCGGTCACCGGAATAACCGCACAGTTTGGCAGCGGCTAACGTGAGCACAGGGCGCAAGCGCTTGCCGCCTGCTGCGACGATGTGGCCTGCCAGCTGCGGGATCAGCGCCACGGGGCTATGCATTTGGGCGACGATGGTGCGGTTGACCGCCTTCAGGTCGTCCTCGACCAAGGCCGTCAGCGCATCCAGTGCTTTGGATTTCGTCCGGCGTTGGGCATCAAGCGCGACTACTGTGGCCACAACAATCCCCTGCTCAATTTTAGGTCTTATGTGCGCACCTTATGAGGCGCGAGCCTGACACGCAAGCAAGAGAAGTCCTGTATTTGAGCATTTATGCCGCACCTCACGCGCTTGCGATTTCGCTGTCCCCAGGCCACTGTAAGCCTATGAAAGAGCTCATCCGCACACCTAATATTGTTTTGATTTCTGCACTGAAAGCAAACCTGAGTGCCGAAGGAATTGAAGCGGTCGAGTTTGACGGGCCGATCGCTGATTTGCTGGCCGGATTTTCTGACTTTCCACGCCGCCTGTTTGTGCATGAAGATGATTATGATGCGGCGCGCGCGATTATGATTGCGCTGTGCCCAGAGGAAGTTGAGCCGACATGAGTCTGGCCGACGCTACTGAAGACACGATGTTGGGTGGGCAGGTTCGCATTCTTCAGCCCAAAATTGGGTACCGCGCCGCACTTGACCCGGTGCTTCTTGCCGCAGCGGTCAAGGCCAAACCGCGTGACCGCGTCCTCGACGTCGGCTGTGGAACTGGGGCAGCCATGTTTTGTTTGGCGGCGCGCATTCCTGGGGTCGACATCACAGGGTTAGAGATTCAACCCGAGTTAGCCACGCTGGCTGAGGCCAGCATTAAACTTAACGCGTTTGGAACCCGCGCTCGCATCGTCATCGGCGATCTTAAAACACTGCCCGATATTGTTTGCGCAACGCCGTTCGACATTGTGATTTCAAACCCGCCCTATGGCGCAGATGGACCGGCCTCGCCGCAGCCATCAATCGCTGCGGCCCATCACGAAAGCAATGTGAGTTTGGCGCAATGGATTACTGCCTGCATAAAACTGCTCAGGCCCAAAGGGCGCCTCGTGCTGATTCATCGCGCTGACCGTTTGGCGGAACTAATGGCGGCTTTGGTGCCAGCGTGCGGGGATATCCACGTCACGCCCATTTTTCCCAAAACCGGGGAACCTGCAAAGCGTATTGTTATTGATGCTGGCAAAGGCCGAAACACGGGCGATACCATCAATCCTGGATTGGTTCTGCACGAAGCCACTGGCGGATATACGGTTGAAGCCGAAACCATCCTGCGCGGGGCCGCCAGTCTATAAATTCACCGGCCTATAACTTTATATGCCTTGAGCTAAATCCCAGCCTATTTCGCTACCTTATGGCGAGTGTGGCAGGGCTGCATCAGCCCACAAGTAATTTAAAATACAGCATCATTTGGCGATTGCGCATTTGGCGAATCAAAGGTGCTAA